>JAEUSQ010000042.1 GCA_016788705.1 Bacteroidetes Order II. bacterium | reverse complement strand
GTTATTCAATAATTTGCCGCTTAATGTGGCTTATCAATATCCTAGAAGTGTCCAAGTCAAAGCGTGTTCGGTCTATTTATCAGGCTTGAAATACCTCAACAAAAACGGAAATATTGAGTATTTGATAGTCGCTTCCTTTGGTAAATCGCAGCAAGTGCTTGAATTCTATAAACTTAGATGGCAAATTGAAACCATGTTTCGCGCTTTCAAAACCGCTGGGTTTAATCTCGAAGATACCCATTTGAAAGAGTATGACCGATTAGATAAATTGCTTGCAATGGTCGCATTAGCCTTCGTTTGGGCGTATAAAACAGGAATGTATCGAGATAAAGCGGTAAAACCAATCAAAATCAAGAAACATGGAAGACCAGAAAAATCATTATTCGCATATGGCTTAGAATGGGTGGCGCAAGTCTTAATCAATCAATTTAATCACTTGTACCAAAAAATCATTACCCCTTTTTTGTCATGTACTTAGGTTTATTACTATCACTTATACCGCCTAAATAGAACCTACTTGGCTGAGCAGGAGCCGTCTTAATTTCTCGGTATGCACCATTGTTTTGAGATACATAGTCGCAACAAGGTTCTTTCCCGTCCGGGTCAAATTTATTGCACGGGTTGTTCATCACATAATTATACGGACTCCATGCTGGGTATTTCTCCGCCATCGGATCCACCGAGAGCCAGCGGCCAATCCCCGCAGCGTAGTACCGTGCGCCACACGAGGCGAAGCCGACTGATGGAGCGAAGCGGAATCAAATAGTCAAGCCCCGTTTACTCCGCTACGCTTCGTGAATCTGCGCTTGCGCTTGATTTCGGCATCGCGTTCCTTTGTTGCTTCGAGGCTCCGAGTTCAAGAAGAAGGAGTATTGGACTCATGAATGATATATTTTAGACGCCGAAACTGGTTCCAATGGCTTGCGCAGCACGTAAGACGGGGTGGTTCAGTGGAACAGTTCGCGTTTTATGGGCCACCTGATCGAGTGGAATCGTTGTAAAATCATTATTTTGCAGGGCCACCATCACACCAAATTGTTTCTTGGCAACCAATTCGGCGGCATAAGTTCCAAAAACCGTTGAAAGCACACGATCGGCAGGCGTGGGCGTTCCGCCCCGTTGAATATGCCCCAAAATAGTGGTACGAATTTCACTCTCTATGCCATCTTTTAAGCGGACGGCTAAATAATTTGCCACCCCGCCAAGTCGGATTGGGTCGGGACTATCGGCAATGGTTTCGCGAACGATCAGCCCTTTTTCCTGTTCTAAAGCCCCTTCAGCAACTGCAATAACGGTAAATCGCCGTCCGTCACGCTCGCGTTCGCGGCACCGTTCAATAATCGCTTCTACATTATACGGAATCTCCGGAATGAGGATGATATCGGAGCCACTTGCTACCCCAGCATAGAGGGTAATCCATCCGGCATAACGTCCCATTAATTCTACGATCAATACACGATGATGGCTTTGGGCGGTGGTATGGATACGATCCAAGGCTTCTGTTGCAATTGAAACCGCCGTATCAAACCCAAAAGTTTGGTCGGTACCCATCAAATCGTTATCAATCGTTTTGGGAATGCCTAAAATATTAATGCCTTTTCGGTAAAGCCCCTCGGCGATGGTCATAGAGCCATCGCCTCCTAACACAACCACTGCATCCAAACCAAGCGCATGGTAATACTTTAAGACCTCGTCAGACACATCGGTATTGTTGCGACGAAAATATTTAAACGGATTGGCCTTGTTACTGGTACCCAGAATGGTTCCCCCTTCATCTTGAATACCCGCCACAGCACGAAGGGTGAGTGGGATCGTCCGCTGCTCGATCATGCCCTCAAAGCCATCTTCAAAGCCAATAATCTCGGCACCGTGTTGGAGAATAAGGGATTTACAGACGGCACGCAAAACGGCATTGAGTCCGGGACAATCGCCCCCACCGGTTAAGATTCCTACTTTCATGAAAAGCGCAAAATAATGAACAAAAAACTGGGTAAAGGTACAATAAAATAGGACATTCTTAAGGATGCTGCAACGGCAGAATCACCACAAAAATCCCTTACCTAAAATCATGCGATGGAAGGTTTGGGCATTTGTGTCAAAACGGAATTATAATAGGCCTCATACATAGGTACAATATTTTCTATTCGGAAATAATCCGCCCGTTTTAAGGCATTCAAGACAAATTGCTCATGGTGCTGAGGGTCCAGAACAGTCTTAACGGCTTCGGTCATGGCGTCTATATCCCCCAAATCACACAAAAAGCCCGTTTCACCTTGGATGTTGAGTTCGGGAAGGCCACCAATATTGCTTGAAACCACAGGAACCCCGCAAGCCATCGCCTCAAGTGCAGCCAAACCAAAGGTTTCCGACCCACTGGGCATCAGAAATACATCGGCAATGGATAAAATCTCCTCTACGGGTTCCTGCTTTCCCAAAAATCGAACATCTCCAAAAACCCCCAGTTCGCGGGCACGGGCTTCTGTTGGCAATCGGTCTGGACCATCTCCAACCAACAATAATTTGAGGCAATGTCCCTCTCTTCGCAACCTTGAGAAAACCTCTACCACATCCGAAGCACGCTTTACCGGGCGGAAATTCGAGATATGGACCATTAGTTTTTCCCCATGTGGACAGATTGCTTTTTTGAAGTGGTCTTTGTTTTGTCGTTTAAAGCGATTCACATCCACAAAGTTAGGGATGACCGTTATTTCTTTACGCACGCCAAAATTTTGAAACGTTTCTTCGCGGAGGTATTCAGAAACCACGGTAATCCCATCCGATGCATTAATCGAATAGGTTACGACGGGTTCAAACGAAGGATCCTGCCCAACAATGGTTGCATCGGTCCCATGCAAAGTAGTTATTACTGGAATCTGAATACCATAGGTAGCAAGGATTTGGCGGGCCAATACCGCACTGGTTGCATGAGGAATGGCATAATGCACATGCAAGATGTCCAACTGCTCGAATTGAACCACATTCACCATTTTACTGGTGAGCGTGAGGGCATAAGAAGGGTCTTCAAAAAGCGGATAGGAAAAACCATTCACTTCGTGGAAATAAACCCGTTCAGCAAAGTGATCCAAACGAAAAGGAGGCGCATATGAAATAAAGTGAATTTCGTGGCCACGGGCTGCCAATGCTTTACCCAATTCGGTTGCTACAACACCGCTGCCCCCATAGGTAGGATAACAAGTAATTCCAATTTTCATGACCAAAGATTAAAACACGATGAAACAAACGGCCTTTACACCCCAGAAACGGTTTTAAGTTGCGTCCAAAAAAAGATGTAACATAAATGAGCCAATTCTTTTGACCAATCGGAATGCTTGAACCCATTGGGCATTGGGTAATGCTTTTGTAAAGGCAAGCAAATATAGGCGTCTCCCACAATTTTTCGTTGTCGTACCATGCTAAAAACCGTACTTTGAGCCTTTCAATCTTCATCCTCTTAAATATACATAAGAGGTTGTTTTTTTTGACCTTTGGAAAACAGATCAGCAAAAGAACCAGCATGAGTACGCCAACCAATGTTTTTGAACATATCATTTCCTTGAGCAAAAGGAGGGGATTCATTTTCCAATCTTCTGAAATTTATGGCGGTTTGGCTGCCACCTACGACTATGGACCATTGGGCGTAGAACTGAAGCGAAATGTAATGAATCGCTGGTGGAATGCAATGGTACGTCAGCACGACAACATTGAAGGCATAGATGCGGCCATCTTGATGCACGCGACTGTCTGGAAAGCTTCTGGACACGTGGACGCATTTAATGATCCTTTGATTGATGATAAAGCCTCAAAACGTCGGTATCGTGCAGATCAGTTGATCGAAAACCATATGGCCAAATTAGAAAAGGATGGAAAAACGGATCATTTGGCCCAAGTTAATGAACGGTTTGTGGCTGCCCTCAATGCTGAAACCGATGAGGCGGTTTGTAAAGGGCTATACGACATCATAATGGAGGAGAAAATTAAAGCACCGGATTCGGGAGCGTTCGACTGGACCGAAGTGAGGCAATTTAACCTCATGTTCTCTACCTATTCCGGTCCTGTTGCCGATGCCGACGCGAAGATTTACCTCCGACCCGAAACAGCACAGGGAATTTTTGTGAACTTCCATAACGTGCGTGAAACGGCGCGTCAGCAAATCCCTTTCGGTATTGCCCAAATTGGGAAAGCGTTTAGAAACGAAATTGTGGCTCGGCAATTTATTTTCCGAATGCGGGAATTTGAACAAATGGAAATGCAGTATTTCCTAAAACCCGGCGCGCAGTTGGAAGCCTATGAAGAATGGCGGGCCAAAAGATTGCAGTGGCATTTAGACAATGGGATCCGCGAGGAAAAACTTCGCTGGCATATACACGAAAAACTGGCCCACTATGCCGATGCCGCCGTGGACATTCAATACGAATTTCCGTTTGGTTGGAGCGAAGTGGAAGGGATTCATTCTCGTACCGACTACGACCTGCGCCGCCATCAAGAGTTTTCCGGTAAAAACATGCATTACTCGGATCCCCTATCGGCAGAAAAATACATACCATTTGTTGTAGAGACCTCAACAGGACTCGATCGGAACGTGCTGATGTTGCTTTGCGAAGCCTATCGTTCTGAAAAATTAGAAAATGGTGAAACCCGCGATGTACTAAAGTTTCATCCCCGCATTGCCCCGATTACGGTGGCCATTCTACCCCTCGTTAAAAAGGATGGAATGCCAGAACAAGCACATGCCATCGAAGCGGAATTACGCGACTTCTTTAATGTTTTTTATGACGAAAAAGGCGCAATCGGACGACGCTACCGTCGTATGGATGAAGTGGGGACCCCATATTGTTTGACCGTTGATGGACAAACCTTGGAAGACGATACGGTAACGATACGCGATCGGGATACCATGCAGCAAGACAGAATACCCAAAGATCAAGTCTTGAATTACCTGAAAGACAAAATACAGCAATGGAAAAGCACGCCAGTTTAAAGAACCTGAAGGTCGGTTTTCCGGCCTTGTTTTTTATCATTGGTTTAAGGTCAACTTTTTTTGAAGTGCTTTTTTTGCTTGACAATGGATAGACAAAGCCATTATCTTGCAAGCCTTAAACTTTTGGGGGTATAGCTCAGTTGGTAGAGCGCTACAATGGCATTGTAGAGGCCATCGGTTCGAATCCGTTTACCTCCACCCCAAAGCCTGCATTTTTTTATGCGGGCTTTTTTTATGTATTGCCTTCATTTTGCCTTTCATTTGCTTTTTTGTAAGGCTCACTTCGCTTCCTAATTCCCAAAATTTAATTTTGATAGACACATCTGACAATACGTTGTCACCCCATTTACATATAGGATACACATATAATATATTAATACCGAACCAAAACACAAAGCAAATGACCGAAGACTATACCCCTGAATGGAAAAAGCGACTACAACAGATTAGCCTTGATGATGTATTCAGCCCCACCTATGTCTATGCCTTGGTGAGTGGTATAAAAGGAATTTTCTTTGCTTGGGAATTCACCGAAGGGAATAGCGGGCACTTTTGGAGCATTGTCGTCCAATTAGTCATGATCGAACAGTCGCTCATTCTGGCCATCTTACGGGCTAAGAAGTCAGAAGATCTTGCCCAAAAACGGTCTTATATGCTTGTTTGGACATTAATGGCCCTATTTGTTGGATTTGGCTGGTTTTATCAGGTTCAATATTTGGTACAACAAACCACGGGAATACAAATTCCGGAACAGTTTATACAATTTTATTTATCCACGTTGTCTGTATTCGCGGCGATATTGGGCTACATCTTATTGGAAGGGATTAAGATATTTGGCAATTCTGGCCAACGAGAACGGTGGAAACGTGACATGTTTGCTCACCGGGCAGCAACGGTTCGTGCAGAAACCGAGTGGCAACGGGCTAATGCAGCGTTCAGGATTACACGTGCGGAAATGTTTGCCGGACGAATCGCCGGGTTTTGGCTTCTTTTCTGGATATTTGGAAAAATGTTTGGCGCCGAGCAACGCCGTGCCCTAAAAAAAGGGGTACAAAAGTCCTATCGGGTTGCCTTTGGACAGTTACACGAAACCCAGCCCCCTGCGTTATTTCCCGTTGAAACGTTACCAACCCCAAGCGGCGACAGCATGGGCACAATGTCGGAAACCACAGAACCAGCACTCAGCCTTCCCAAACAAGTAAACAAGTGCTTAAATCCAACCTGTTCAAACGAAGTGCCCCTACCTGATAAACTTACTTGCAAAGGGGATGATCATCGAAAATGTGAGGCATTTGTCCAGAGAGCCATAAAGAAGGTGGTTCTTGGAAAGGCTTCAGGTCAAGATTGGGACCTATATGAACAAGCCTGCGAACGAAATGAAGCTAGGGTTCGCACACTAAGTGACCGATTTACTACTAAAGTACATGCTGAGCAAACCAAAAGGAGGTTGATATGAGGCTTTCTTTCATTACCAGTGGATTATTTTTAATCTTATCCATGATTTCCACAACCCTCACCTCTTTTATCACCGAATATTGGTGGATTACGGGCATGATGGGCGGCGGATTATACCTATGGGTTTTCATCCGAAAACGTCATCCGGACGAAGAGTCGCCTTGGTTTGAAGTGGGCCAAACCATTGGGGATGTGCTGGAGGAACAAGAAGTTCGATTTGGGAATATCTTTGTGGACGAAGAAAATCCCAATATGATCCGCTTTTTGATACAATGCCCCCCAAATGGTGGGGCGAATTTTGAAACCGAAGTCCAAGCCTTGCTTTCTGCTTTTCGGATGCGTTTGGGCAATTCCCGATTAGAACTAAAGCCCGACTATGACAATCGTGCTATGGTTCTGTTATTACCCAGACCTGAAAGCGAAAGAAAAAAAGTGAGTCTGCAAGAGAGTTTGGAAGCAATCAAAAAATCAAAAGCGCAATTACCCGTTGCTCTCGGGCAAACCAATGGTGGAAAATACCCAGTATTAGATTTGGCAGAAATGCCTCATCTACTCATTGCTGGCACAACAGGCTCCGGTAAATCCGTATTTATGCTCAATTTGTTGGTGTCTTGGCTTCGTTTTAAAAAACCGCACCTCATTTTAATTAGTCCAAAACCAACCACTTTTTCGGCTTTTAAATCCGTTGCGACCGTAATTTCAGACGCCAATGAAGCTGTTCAGGCACTCCAGTCTATGGTGATAGAAATGCATCGTCGGTACACTAATCCAGGCCCGCATCAACCGATTGTCATCATGATTGATGAGTTGGCACAATTGATGGTTTCCTCCGAAAAGCCCTTGCGAGCCGCCACCGAATTATGCTTGGTTCAATTGGCACAAATGGCAAGAGAAGCCTCCATTCATTTGGTACTGGCCACACAGCGCCCCAGTTCCGAGGTAATCACAGGACTCATCCGAGACAACATTCCAGGCCGTGTCTGCCTACGGGTTGCAACCCCTTCTGCCAGCCGTATGATATTGGGAGATCAACACGGAGATGGCTACAAACTGCGTGGAAACGGGCATGGGTATTGGCTTCAAGGCGAGAAATTGATTGAATTCCAATCACCTATGGTGACCGAGGAAGATGTCCGACAAGTGGTTGCACCATCCGGAGCCATTTTGCCCATCCGTTCGCGTGGACTTTCCCGCGCAGCCTAACTCATCGTGCCCAATCAGGAATTTGGCCGAATTGAATACCAAACACCCATGTAATTAAGGTATAGGCCAGTGCCGTTACCAAGACCGCAAAAAGTAAATTCAGCCAAATGCCGGCACGAATCATTTCGGTTACTTTGATATAGCCTGTTCCATACACAATGGCATTCGGAGGCGTTCCAACAGGCATCATGAAACCGGTACTTGCCGCAATGGTTGCGGGAATCAATAACAATAACGGATTTTCCCCCATTTGTAAAGCGACCGGACCTAAAACGGGTAATAAAGTGGCCGTCAATGCCGTATTACTTGTAAATTCAGTTAAAATAATGGTCAGAACCACGATACAAAACAATAGCAACAGGGTGGGTAATATACTTAGGGCAGACAAACTATTGCCAATCCAAACCGCCAAACCAGACGTACCAATGGCTTCCGCCAAACTTAGGCCGCCACCAAATAACAAAATCAATTCCCACGGTAATTTTGATGCCGTTTGCCAGTCCATCACAAAAACGCCTCGCTTCAGATTTAGGGGGATTAGAAACAAGATCACACAGCCGGTGATGCCAATGCCCGCATCGGATAAAAAAGGCGTTTTAAGCCCAAATACGGGTTCGGACAAAGATTTAAATACCCACAAAAACGCAACAAGGATGAAGGCAAACCCTACCCACTTTTCAGCCACGCTCAATGATCCGAGACTGTTCTTTTCTCGGGTCACCATTTCCTTGGCCCCTTCAATTTCCTTTATTTTGATTGGAAATACAAGCCTTGTTAGGATAATGGTCACCAACGGTATTGACAGGAAGACCAAGGGCATCACAGCCAACATCCAATCCAGAAAACCAATTTGAATACCATATGTTTTGCTCATAAAACCAGCAAAAAACATATTGGGGGCGGTTCCAATCAACGTTCCAATACCACCAATTGTTGAAGCATGTGCTATGGCCAACATCAGAACCACTACAAAATTATGTTGCTCCTTGTTCTCGCCCTCCGAATACAAAAGGCGTACCACCGAGAGTGCAATTGGTAGCATCATCATGGTCGTTGCCGTATTGTTGATCCACATACTAATGAAGGCCGCCGATAGCATAAAACCAAAAATAAGCCGCTCCGGACTGGTTCCCACTTTTTGGATAATCCCTAAGGCAATTCTTTTGTGTAGGTTCCATTTTTCCATGGCCAAGGCAATGATAAACCCACCCATGAACATATAGACCACAGGGTCTGCATATGGTGCGGTGGCTTCTCCGATCTTCAGCACCCCCATTATCGGGAAGAGCACAATCGGAATTAAGGAAGTTATTGGAATAGGAATGGCTTCTGTTATCCACCACGTTGCCATTAACATCGCCACAGATGCTGTGTTCCAAGCCGCTTCCGACATGCCTTCGGGGGCTGGAAGGAGTTGCATGACCACCAAAAAGAGAGGCCCTAATACCAATCCTACCAGCTGTCTTTTTTCAAAGGTTGATTCCATCGTCGTTATTATTTTGGAGTTCAGAAACAATATACATGCTTTGTGCACACTTGGGCCTTTGGTTTTATTACGTTACCCATTAAATATCCATCATTCCTTTGGTGTTATCGCCGTATTTTTGAAAGCTATATCCTTCATCTTTTGTTCAAACCCATCATAACTATGATGCACCCTACAAAATTTTTCTTCTCGCTGCTCGGTTTGATTTTCGTATTGGGGGGATGTAACCACACCCGAAACACCCATACTTCAACGGACGCCGGACCCATTGTCGCGACCTACGGAAAGTCTAAGGTTACATATGATGAATTGGTTACACAACTCAGAAAAACTTCTAATCCAGACACCACTTCCCAAAAAGGGTTTCAGGATTTTCTTCGCCGTTATGTAAACTTTCGGCTCAAGGTTTCGGAGGCAGAACGTCTGGGTCTTGACAAAGATTCAACACAGGTGGCCGAATTATTGGCTTATCAGACCCAATTAGGACGACCCTATCTTATAGAAAACGAAGTGATTCGTCCATTAGCCAAAACCTTGTTTGAACGTCAAAAAGAAGTCATTAAAGTTCAACACATTTTAGTCCGTGTGGGCGGACGTGATACCCTCGCCGCCTATAAAAAGATCAAGGCTGTCCAAGATTCCTTATTAAATGGCGCAAATTTTGCAACCATTGCCATCCGAAACTCGGATGATCCTGGTGTAAAGAACAATAAAGGCGTTTTACCACCAATTGTTGCCGGACGCTTTGTGGAGGCATTTGAAAACCTTGCTTGGAATACCCCCATCGGTAAAGTTTCTGACATCTCGCGTAGTCCAGAGTGGGGATACCATCTATTACAAGTTTTGGACAGAAAACCAGCACCACCTGCTGTTCGGACTTCCCAGCTTTTTATTCGCCCGCAAGGTAATACCAAGGCCGACTCGTTGGCGGCACGGGAAAAAATTTTGGCCCTCGTCAATCGCATTAAATCCGGAGAATCTTTCGGTGCCATCACCCGCCAATATTCTGATGATCCTTATTTAAAAGAAAACGAGGGTGATATTGGTTTTCGGGAAACGGGTGAATTAATTGAGCCTCTGAACACCCGTATTTTTGAACTCAAGAATGTGGGCGATTTGTCAGAACCCCTTCAAACGCAATTCGGCTACCATGTTTTTATGCTTACAGGTCGAAAAGAAACCGCTACTTTTGATGACCAATACCAGCAACTGAAAGAGTTTTTATCCGATAAACCCATTCTGCAACGTCATCAAAAAGCCTTTGCGAACCGATTACGCAAAAAAATGAACGTTTCTTTTGATCTTGCAGCTTTTCAAAACATGGTTCATTCTGTGCATCAAGATACGTTGTTTTTAGGTTTCATGCCTGCAACTCCGTTCCGAATGGCCCATGAAAAAAAGGTTTTGGCAACCATTGACAATGATTACGTGGTTCGGGTTTCCGATTTCTTGGATGTAGCAATGCGTGAACGACCGGGTCCGGGCTATTATCCGCAGGAAGAAGCCCTTCGTATTGCAAATGAGGTAATAGATGACCAAGCCGTTGATGCCTATATCCGGAAGATGAACACGGTGGATAAGCGATTTGATGCCCTTCTCCGGGAATACCGTGATGGGATTCTACTCTTCAAAATTTCGGAAGACTCCCTTTGGAATCCGGCTTCTAAAGACACCCTTTCCCTGAAACGCTTTTTCTTGGCAAACCAAGGAAACTATACATTCGGCGAGCGCCTCCGACTACATACCTTCCAAACCGCCAATGATTCGTTACTAAACGTCATCGGAACCCGTCTTAAATTGGGTATCGGTGCTGCCGAGATTGCGGCTTCCTTTAAAAATGACCGATCTGTTCGTCACGAATTTATGATGCTGTCCGATTCCACCAACACCATCTATGACCGCGGTTTCGGCATGAAACAAGGAGAATACTCCGAACCGCTCCCATATCTAAGGACCAAAGTCATCTTGGTTTCGGATGGGATGGAACCCCCTCGGCTCAAAACTTTCGACGAAGCCCGCGCTGAAGTGACCAATGAATACCAAAAACTGTTAGAGGAACGTTGGATGAACCGCCTTTATAACCGATATAAGGTGCGTTTTTATCCGGAAAAATTAGACCGAGCAATTGCCTCGCGGAAGCAAAAATAAACCTTATGAAACGCTTCTTTGGCCCTTTCACACCCTTTTATACTGCGGTATTCTTGTTTCTAATGGGTTGTGGAGGCAATGACCAGCAAGATTTTGTGGCCCGTGTTGGAGATCGCTATCTTACACAGCGTGCCTTACAAGAAGCCATTTCGACCCTCCCTAAAGGCTTGAATGGCCAAGAAGCCAAACGACAGGTTATCGAAAGTTGGGTCTCGAATGCCCTTTTGGCCCAAGAAGCCCAAAAACGAAAGCTCGCTGATGATCCAACGGTGAAATCGTTGATCGAAGAGAGTACACGTTCGGTTTTGATTGGCGCATTGTTGGATCGGGTCAACCAAGAGTCCTTACCCGAACCTACTCCCACCGAAATTGCGACCTACTACCAGCAAAACATAAACAACCTTTTGCTAAAAGAAGATTATGTTCGCATTTGGTATATTAGAACCAATGATAAAAAAAAGGCCGAATCTGCCCGAAACGAAATGGCCCAAGCCTTTAAACCGTCTGGCGGCGCTTCTGAATCGGATTGGAAACGGATAGCGCATTCATATGCAGATGATAAAGAAGCGACCTTGGCCATGTCTTACCATTATTTGCCCGAAAGTCGGTTTGAAGATACTTCGGAAAGGGTTCTTGCACTTCTTTCCGGTTTGAAAAACAACGAAGTTTCGGCGGTAGAAAATATTGGCGGGACATGGCACGTTATTGGCCTTGTGGAACGTGCCCAAGCAGGATCCAAACCTAAACTGGCCTGGATTCAAGACGAAATCCGACAACAATTGCGCATCCGTGCAAAAAAACAACGGTATGCCACCCTACTTCAGGAACTTCGGAGCAAGGCAATGTCACAAAAGACCTTAGAAATCAAGGGAACGTAACCGCGTTGCCCTTATCTTCATTTTTTGAACTATCTTTTATGATCCAAAATATCTTTCAGTACAGAACCGATTTTTTCTTCGGCTTACTATTTACGTTTTTCCTTTTGTTTTCGCCAAGCCATACTTTTGGCCAGAACGAGGTACAATTAGACCGAATCGTGGCAGTTGTGGATGGCGAGATCATTCTCTTTTCCGAGGTCAATGCTTTGGTGTATAACATTTTGCAGCAGCAAAACCAAAAACCGACCGATTTTTTGGTTCGCCAATACTACAACAATGCATTACAGGAATTGGTCAATCAGAAAGTCTTGTATTCTCATGCAGAACGGGATACCACCATCAAGGTTTCGGACGACCGCGTTAATCAAGAATTGGATCGTCGAATGCGTGGCCTGATAGATCAGGTGGGAGGGGAAGACCGTTTTGAAATGGAGTATGGAAAATCCATCCTACAAGCAAAAAATGATTTTCGGGAAAATGTTCGCCAACAAATTAAAGCGAACGAGTTCCAAGAAAAAAAGTTAAGTCAGATCAAAATTTCTCCGCGTGAAGTGGAAAGATGGTTTAAGAGAATTCCTCAAGACTCGTTACCGACCTTGCCTGAAACGGTTCGGATGTCGCATATTGTCCGCCTGCCAGATATTCCTGCTACGGCCAGAGACGAGGCCCGTCGCATTGCCAGTGCCTTGCGCGACTCCATTTTGACGGGGCGATCAAAATTAGAAAACCTCGCCCGCCGTTATACCGATGACCCCGGTTCCCGCAATACAGGTGGTCGAGGCCGTGCCAAGCTATCCCAATTGGTTCCAGAATTTGGTGCAGTGGCCTCTTCCCTTGCTCCCGGTGGTATCTCTCAGGTATTCGAGTCTCAGTTTGGTATGCACGTCATGCGGGTGAATACCCTTCAAGGTGAGATGCTGGATTATAGTCACATTCTAATCAAAATAAACGACCGAAATGCCAATCCTACCAATGCGATTGCTTTTCTAAAAACCCTTCGAGACTCCATTAATACCCGAAAAGTGACCTTCGAGGCCCTCGCTAAACGCCATTCCCAAGACCCACAATCGGCTTCTCTGGGAGGTGCTGTAATTAATTTTCAAACCGGAAGCCGCGACCTTGCCTTAGAATCTCTCAATCCTCGGTGGCGAGTCACCCTGAATAAATTGGAACCTGGCCAACTTTCGGAGCCTTTAGAAACCGAATTATTGGATGGCCGAAAAGCATGGCACATTGTTTGGTTGCAAAAAAGATCAGGCGCCCACACTGTTAATCTTCAGGATGACTACCAGATCATTGAACAACAAGCGTTGAATGACAAAAAAGCACAGGTCATGACCGAATGGCTAGAACGCCTAAGACAAGGGGTGTATATTAAAATAAATGAGGTTTCTCCCTGATTCCCTCTCATTCCAACCTTCATGAAACCAAACCACTCATGACCGAACTCGAACAAGCCGAAAGACTACAATCTTCTTATCGTACCCTTCGTAACGAGGTAGCCAAAGTGATTGTCGGCCAATCCACCATTATAGATCAAATTATCATTGCATTGCTTTCACGCGGACATTGCCTTTTGGTGGGGGTTCCTGGACTTGCAAAAACCTTGCTAATCCAAACCATTTCGCAGGCATTGGATCTGTCTTTTTCCCGTATTCAGTTTACGCCAGACCTGATGCCTTCCGACATTACTGGTACCGAAATCATTCAAGAAACCAATACGGGCAGCAAAGAGTTTCGGTTTATTAAAGGCCCCATTTTTGCCAATGTGGTACTGGCCGATGAAATCAACCGAACCCCACCGAAAACACAAGCCGCGCTTTTAGAAGCCATGCAAGAGCACCATGTAACAGCAGCGGGGCATACTTATCATATGGAAGAACCTTTTTTTGTGTTGGCTACCCAAAACCCCATTGAACAAGAAGGAACATACCCGCTTCCAGAAGCCCAACTCGACCGGTTCATGTTGAACCTTTGGGTAGAGTACCCAACATTTGAAGAAGAGGTTTCGGTGGTCAGAAATACCACTAGTAGCCGCACTGTAACAGTAAATCCGGTGATTTCGCATCAAGATTTATTAGCCTATCAACAACTTGTACGTATGGTCCCTGTGGCTGATAACGTAATTGAGTATGCGGTTGGATTGGTTTCCAAAACCCGCCCAAACAATCCTGATGCTCCAAAATTGGTAAAAGAAAACCTGAGTTGGGGTGCGGGGCCACGTGCTTCGCAAAACCTAATCTTAGGCGCAAAAGCATTGGCCCTCTTAGAAGGGAGGATGACGCCCTTAATTGATGATGTGAAACGTTTGGCGATTCCGGTTTTGCGCCATCGCATTTTTACCAATTTTAATGCGGAGGCAGAAGGCCGCTCCACCGTAAACATTATTGAAGAGTTGATTCAGTAAAGTGTTTATTGCATGATACCCATCACAAACACTGTGCGCTGACCCTTATCAGAGGATCAGCGCTTTTTTATGCTTCGACCGTTACTTCCTGTTGCTGTTTTTGGCGGAGTTGTTTGCACCGCCAAATGACTTCTTTGGACAAGGCCCAGTAGCAACGAGCCCCACGAGAACCGCCTGCATACTCAAAAATAGATTTACCTGTTGCGGGGGCCTCTGCGAGTTGCTTGTCATATTGAATCACTGTCTCAAAAACGATATCGCCATAGGCATCCCGCACATTGGCGAGTTTAACAGGTGTTCCGGGTAGTTGATGATCCACCATTGTGGTTACAATACCCAATAACGGAGAAAGTTTGTCTTCCGCCAGCATCAGGTTTTCAAAGGTATTGGTTAGGCTTTCGATGCCCGCAATGGCCAAATGGTCTAAGGATACAGGCACAATACACCCATCTGCCGCCGCCAAGGCATTGCCCGAAAGTGCTGTAAACGTCGGCTGACAATCAAGGAGGATATACCGATATTTACTTCGTAGAGGCTCCAGTATTTCCCTTAATTCATTAAAGGTATCTTTCTGAAGTTTATTCTCTACAAACGTCATCCCATACCCACTGGGGATTAAATCCACCCGATCTAAACCGGAAGCCTTAATAACCGTCTCGACGGGTAATTTTCCTTCGATGACGCCCGCAATGGTATCAAATGGTTCTTTTGCTGGCTCCATCCCCAGCGCAATCGTCGCTGATCCTTGCCGGTCTAAATCCACAACCAAAACATCACTTCTAACGGCGAGTGCAGCCGCAAGATTTACTGCAGTGGTTGTTTTCCCAACTCCGCCCTTATCATTAATCAGCGCAATGATAAATCCTTTAGGGTCATCAAAGGGTTCAATCAGAACATTGGATTTTGCAACAGCCAGCGACTCCTTTTCTTGCGCTTTCCAATCCGGCAAATGCTGCCGCCTGAACTGGTCTTCCATGGTCCGGAAAGAAGAGGGCGGAACACCCCTACCGTTCGAGTCCGAATGTTTTTTTGCAGTTTCTTTCAATCGCTTTTCGTCTGCATTAAACAGTGAAAAGAATCTTGAAAGTTTAGAGATTGCTCCCATAAGGCAGATTATTCTTTATTTTAGATACAAATACGTTTTATGCCGACAAATTTATCCCCATGAATAAGGACAACCAATGGCCCTTAGATGCAGTTCTAAACATCACGGTTGCCCTACATCGCAAAAAAGATTGTCTAAATTTGAGACACACCGATCTGCGCCCCACAAATCATTCTTTTACAAACCCTTTAATTATATATACCTAAGAACCGTCTCAAAAAAATTATATAGAGACCTAATTCGGGACGACATACCGACAGATCAAGGTACAACTGTTATGCCCTTCTTCCCAAACACCCAGATTATTTTTTCGTACCCGTTCCTTCTTCCCCAAAAACATACTTATCGAGACCTACTGGCCCCAAAACATCTATTCCCCATTAGAGAATTCAGCATGTTGTTCAATGAGAACCCCAACAAAGATTTTTTTGATCTTTTTTTTCTATTAAATACTTTTTGGCATGAAAGTTGTAATTAATATATGTGGTGGTGGGTATTGGGGGCGTTCATCAAGCTTATTTCCTCCCTCAAAGTGTAAGTTTGAAAGCGCCCCTTACCAATGTTTAAAAGATAGCCGATGTTTCGCTTTGAGACTTCGGCTTCTTTTTTGTTACAAAATCCAACATCTTGTAGGTTTCTACAAGGAATTGCCTAATCTGCTATTAGACATTTTGATGGACCTATCAACCGAGAAGGTAGCAATATTCGATAATTGTTTCCTGCAAAAAGTTTGCCATCCATAAGCAATCTCTTACAAATTCCCATTTATTATATTCCGGATCAAGATGCTTGTGCAGAACTATCGCAAGTCCTAAGCACGTCTCTTATTGCTTGCTTCCTCCAGAATTCCGAAGCGGTTTATCCGCCTTAAGGATATCCAGTATAAGAAATTCGGGCATTGTAACAAAAAAGAAACACAAAAAGCCGGATGCCTAAAAACAACCGGCTTATAGGGCCACCCGTAGTTTTCTATTCGATCAGTTACGGATTTCGCGAATCCGGGCTGCTTTTCCGCGTAAGTTACGCAGATAATACAACTTGGCACGCCGGACACGGCCTCGGCTCACGACTTCAATTTTGGCAATCTTAGGAGAATACAGCGGGAAAATCCGTTCAACGCCAATCCCGTTCGAGATTTTGCGCACGGTAAAGGTTTTGGTCGCTCCTTCGCCGCTGCGGCTAATGACCACCCCTTTATATTGCTGAATCCGCTCTTTATCGCCTTCGATAACGCGCACATGCACATTAACCGTATCACCTGCTTTAAACACAGGGATATCGTCTCGGAGTACAGTGGCTTCAACGACTTGGAGTTTAGCGTCTTTCATAGCTTTAACGTTAAATTTTTATTGCGTTTGATGTACAATTCGGAGTAGCGCCAATCAATCTTGGCCCTTCAATAGATCGGGCCTTCGTTCGCGCGTTCGGCGGAGGCGCTCTTCATCCCGCCACGCGTCAATTTTAGCATGATCGCCTTCCAACAAAACTTCGGGAACACGCATTCCCCGGAATTCTGCAGGTCGGGTATAAACTGGCATATCCAATAAACCATCTTGGAACGAATCTGACAGGGCTGAAGTCGCATTAGACAATACCCCGGGAATCAGACGTACAATGGCATCTATCAGAATCGTAGCGGCTTGTTCTCCTCCGCTAATTACATAATCTCCGATAGATATCTCTCGGGTAATGTAGGTGTCGCGCACCCGTTGGTCTATTCCTTTATAATGTCCTGCAACCATCATGATGTTTTGATGTAGAGAGAGGGCATTACAAATACGTTGATTGAGGAGTTCTCCATCGGGCGTCAGATAAATCACCGCGTCATACGTTCCACGTCCATCATGTTCGCTCTTCTGTTTAAGTGCTTCAATGCAATTAAACAACGGCTCTGGTTTTAAGACCATCCCACCTCCGCCGCCAAACGGATAGCCATCAATTACCCGATGTTTATCTGTTGCATAGTCTCGGAGGTTGTGGGCATGAATGGTAGCCAGTCCTTTTTTAATGGCCTGACGCACGATGCTATATTGAAGCGGCCCTTCAATCAGACCCGGAAACGCGGTCACGACGTCTATCCACATGTTGGCTACCCGATTAGTCTATCAATCCTTCTATTGTTCGGATCGTGACAAGTTGGTTTTCGGCATCTATATTAACCAGAAACTCCGGAATGATGGGGATAAGCGCGTCTTGTTTTTGTTTACGCTGTACCACCATAATGTCATGGGCTGGAGACTCCATCCACTCCACCACTGTTCCAATCATTTCTTTTTCTTCGGTTTGCACGTTCATTCCAAGCAAATCGTCTAAAAAGAATTCATTTTCTTCGAGGGGTGGCAAGGCCATTTGGTCTGCATAGACCGCATTCCCTTTGATGAGTTCGGCATCTTCGGGAGATTTCACCCCTTCGAGGCCAAGTAACACAAATGTGTGTTTCGCGGTTTTCTGGAGCCGAGCCGTCTGAACCTGAAAAGTTTTAGCCAAAGCAACATCTTTTCCGATATAGACGGTTTTCAGACCGAGAAAGCGGTTGGGGTCATCGGTTTCAGGAAAAACTTTAACTTCTCCTTTTACGCCGTGCGGTTTATAAACATTCCCGATAAGAATGCGGGCTATTTCTGGTTTCATACGTTAGGGTAACACCTCGTTCAAAGACCTGGAGAGACTTTGAACCAAAGCGGTTATGATGCTTCTGGCGTTTCAGCAACGGCGGCGCTCAGGGCTTCATCGGCGGCTTCGGCAGCAGCATTGGCGGCTTCTTGTGCAGCGGCGGCTTCGGCAGCAGCGGCAGCACGAGCAGCTTCGGCGGCGGCACGTGCGGCTTCAGCTTCGGCTTTGGCACGCGCTTCGGCTTCAGCACGTAATTTTGCCAATTCGGCGGCTTTGGCCTCGGCGAGTTGTTTTTCTTTGGCCATTGCTTCCCGCAAACGATCGGCTTTGGTCACATTCAGCGAACGTGATTTATCAGCCTTTGCGGCTTTCCAAGTGGCAAGTTCCTGATCTACTTCTTCAGCGGTTTTGCCTTTGCGTTCCAAGTGCAGGCGGAGCAAAAGCCCACGGCTACTTAGGATGGCCCGAACGGTATCGGTTGGTTCGGCGCCTTCACGAAGCCAATACATCAAACGGTCTTCATTGATGGTGATTTCGGCGGGTTCAGGAATGGGGTTGTAGCGTCCCAGATCTTCGATGAAGCGTCCGTCGCGACGAGCGCGGCTATCTGCGGCAACAATCCCATAGAGTGGGCGCTTGGAACGCCCCATTCTTCTCAGGCGAAGTTTAACTGCCATTTTTTAAGGGTTTTCGTACGTTTGTATATGTTAATGGATGTATGTTTCGGAAATGATCAACGGAGTTTTCGTCCGGCGGTTAGGTTTTTCATATTTACCTGCCTTCCTTTTCCGGTGAGTTTGGTCATGGTTTTCATCATTTTCTTCATCTGCTCAAATTGCTTCAGCAGTTGATTCACGTCATTGATGGTGGTTCCACTACCTTTTGCAATGCGTTTACGGCGACTGGCATTTAGGACTTGTGGTTTGGTTCGCTCGGTAATGGTCATCGAAAGAATAATGGCCTCAATTTGTTTAAACTGGCCTTCATCTACTTCTACATCTTTTAATTGTTTTCCCATTCCCGGAATCATCCCCAAGAGGTCGGTCAACGAACCCATTTTTTTGATTCGCTGAAGTTGATCGTAAAAATCTTGGAGGTTAAAATCGGCTGTAGCAAGTTTTTTCTGTAGTTTAGCGGCTTCTTTTTCCTCAAACTGCGCTTGAGCTTTTTCCACAAACGAGACCACATCCCCCATTCCCAGAATTCGCTGCGCCATGCGATCCGGGAAAAAGGGCGTAAGTGCCTCCATTTTTTCTCCGGTCGAAGCAAATTTGATGGGTTTGTGTACCACAGAACGGATTGAAAGCGCAGCACCACCACGGGTATCCCCATCTAATTTGGTTAGGACGACGCCATCAAAATCCAATCGTTCATTAAAGGTTTTGGCGGTATTAACGGCATCTTGCCCAGTCATAGAATCCACGACAAAGAGGATTTCATGGGGGTTGACGGCATTTTTAATATTTTCCACCTCCTGCATCATCGCCTCATCCACGGCAAGACGGCCCGCCGTATCCACAATGATTACATCGCGGCCATTTTTGCGGCCAAACTCGACCGCTTCTTTTGCTACCCGAACGGCATCTTTGACAGGCATCCCGTCTTCCTGTAACAACGAATGCACAGGAACACCCACTTGTTCAGCCAAAACCGAAAGTTGCTGAACAGCCGCCGGACGGTACACATCGGCAGCGGCAAGGAGCGGCGCATGGCCTTGAGACTTCAGGTATAAGGCTAATTTCCCACAAAAAGTAGTTTTTCCGGAGCCTTGCAATCCCGCAATCAAAATAACGGTTGGGGGTTTATTGCTTTTATGGATGCCTATTTGCTCGCTTCCTAACAAGAAAACAAGTTCATCGTACACGATTTTGGTCAACATCTGACCTGGGCGCACCGCCGAGATGACCTTTTGTCCGAGGGCTTCGGCCTTAACTTTCTCGGTGAACTCGCGCGCAACTTGGTAGTTTACGTCAGCATCGAGGAGTGCGCGCCGGATTTCGCGCATCGTTTCAGCGATATTTAATTCATTGATGCTACCTTGCCCGCGAAGGGTTTGAAAGGCCGCATCTAACTTCTCTTGAAGGTTCTCGAACATGTAATTAGGAAAATTTTGCTTTTTTGTCCAGAACGGCAAGATAAAAAACTTTTATTTTATTGCCATGCAAACAACCCTTTTATGAAGATCTATTCACATTAGATTTTCACATTCTTAACAATTAACCTCATTGTCTGCCGAAGCGTTTACTTCACCATTGTCTAATTCCGACATTCCCCGAACGTATCTCATCGGAACGGGGCGGGTTGGTCATTCCCTCGCCTGGGCTATGCACCAGACGAACTGGCCATTGGAAGCCATTTTTGGCCGCAATTCACCGAAAGACTTTCCACTGCCCGTGCAGCGAATGTCCCACCTCCCTCCTATTGCCGAACGATGTTTGTGGCTTCTTTGTGTGCCGGATGATCAGATTATGGAAGTTGCGCAAGAACTGGCGGCACATAATAGCTACTGGAGCAAAGCTGTTGTGGCCCATATGTCTGGCTTGCACACAGCATCGGCGCTGGACGTACTTCGTGCAAAGGGAGCATCTGTTATGAGTTTTCACCCGTTGCAAACCTTTGTGGCACAGGCTCCTGCAGAACGTTTTAGCGGAATTTATGTGGTCATGGAGGGTGATCAAATCGCTCTTGCATTGGGTGGACAGTTGGCGCGACACCTTGGAGCACAACCCCACCAGATTTCTTCCGCAGCCAAACCAGCATACCACTTGGCGGCATCAATCGCTTCTAATTTTCTGGTCACCCTTATGGGCATTAGCCGCGAGGTTTTGGCTAAAATTGGATTCTCTGAGCCAGATGCAAGGGTATTGATGCAAGCCTTGGTGGATGGTACGATTACAAACCTACGAAATCTTCCAGCAGGCGAAGCCCTGACGGGTCCTATTGTTCGTGGCGATGTCCACACGGTTGCACAGCATTTAGTCGTTCTGAAGAGCGAACTTTCTGGCCTTAAACCGTTCTATCAACTAATGGCTGCCGAGACAACCCGTTTAGCCGTGCAAAGTGAACGCCTATCGGTTGAAAAGGCACAATTTATTTTAGAACAAATCCTTTCAGAAACAACTTCTTAATACGCCCTATTTATCACTCCAAATGACCGACTTAGCCATCCGCTACGAAGCAATCCCTCACGAAGCCATCGAGCGTTTTATTCCATTTGCCAAGCAAGCTTATATTGCCTCCTATTCCTACCTTTGGACACCCGAAAACCTACAACACTATTTGAATTTAGAATATAGTCGGGAACGTATCGAGCGTTTTTTCGATCATCCAAATCAATCGTTATGGTGGGCACTTTTGCAGGATCAGCCTGTAGGGTATGCCATTGCAGCCGTACAATCACCCATTGGCCCCGTTCAATACAAGGCGGCATTCTTACATCGCCTCTATCTGCTCCCTCAAGCACAAAGGAAAGGCATTGGTCAAGCACTATGTCAACAAGCAGAACAATTTGCACACGCTGCCGGAGAAACTGAAATATGGTTATATTGCATGGCACTTGCGCCCTCAGTGCAATTTTACATCAGAAATGGGTACCATATTATACGGACCACATGTTTTGAACGCATCCCGATGCGCAGTCAGGCATTGTCCGATATTTTGGTCATGAAAAAGCATTTAACCAACGACCCTTAAAACAGCAAACAAAATGGCAGACATTACTGTTCAAGAACTCAAGAAACGCATGGATGCCGGGGAAGCACTCACGATTATAGACGTGCGCGAACCGGATGAGTATGAAGCGGCCAATATTGGCGCAACCCTTGTCCCACTCAGTTCATTAACAGACCTCACTGTATTTGAGCCATTTAAGGAGCAAGAACTGATCGTTCACTGCCGAAGTGGTGCTCGCAGTGGTCGGGTGGTACAAATGCTCAAACAAGCCGGGTTCAATAACCCACGAAATTTGATCGGTGGCATGTTGGCTTGGGCAGCGGAGATTGATCCAAACATGAACGTTTATTGATTTAAATCGGGAATCCAGATCATTTTGGGTTCCCAATTTTTTATGGCCGGAATGCTCAGAACTTTGTTAGAAACACCGGAAAGTGAAATTGCACTTCGGTGGCACGATCTGGAAACATGGCT
This sequence comes from Bacteroidetes Order II. bacterium, assembly GCA_016788705.1. Lineage (NCBI taxonomy): Bacteria > Pseudomonadati > Bacteroidota > unclassified Bacteroidota Order II. > Bacteroidota Order II. bacterium. The sequence continues at coordinate 2,523 of JAEUSQ010000042.1, read as the reverse complement.
CCAGATAACATTTGGTAAAACGCTTAGTATCGAAGGAATGCTCTTTATGATTGGGCTTCAAGAAAGCCATACACCACCCAAGCGCCGATTAGAAAAAGAACAAAAACAAGAACTTATCGTAATTGGAAGTTATCATGTACTGGCCGCCCTTGGTTTGTATAAGCCGAACGATGAACACCTAGACGAATGGCAGGCCACCCAGTCTATTCCCAAATTTTCCCTACCAGATCAGGAGAAATTAATTAAATTGGGCCTACTTACTTATTTCGATCGGGCGCGACAGTAGCCCTCCACCCTATTCGGACGATCCTACTTTCTGGTCCCACCATCCAACAAGATTTTGGGCCACAACCGACACTCCAAAAGTCTTGTGGGCTTAGGTCTTGCCATTGCAAACCCGCATTATTGCTAAATTGTGCGCCCTTCGGCCCAACAATTACAAAAGTTTCACTTTTCGGACGTTGGGCCGCACCAAAAATGCTCCCTTTCAAAGATGGATTGGGCAACAGCCGCCACGTTTTGCCGCCATCGTCTGTGGTTGCCACCCGATTTTCCGGAGGAGACTCTTTTTGAAAATCTCCTCCGAAGGCATAGCCTTTTTGGGCATTGACAAAAACCAGCGTGTTAATCCCCGAAGTCCCTGAATCTGCTACAATCGGGGTATCAGCCACCTCCCATGTTTTGCCATAATCCAGACTCCGAAGTACACGCGCTTTTTGTGATGACGCCCCCGTTCCTATCCATGCACGGCCATTCTTACCTGTAATCAGACATGTACCGCTGGCTGCAAATCCTCCCTCCCCCTTAAGGGCCGGGGGAATATGGTCTGCCGCAACACGAATCCAGTTTTTACCCCCATCTTCGGTACGGATGATCGGGAAGGCACCGTTTATATTGTCAGAAAATGCCACCCCTCGGTTTGCATCCCAAAAAGCAATGGCATCATAAAAGCCTTCTTCATCCGGATTCGTAAACTGCAACACCCAGCTATTGCCGCCATCGGTCGTTTTATAAATCCGCGATTGTGCCCCTTCCCCAGCACTCATTAGATATGCGATCTGTGCATTCACTGCATGGAGATCCCGAAATTGGAGGGTTTCGGCATTTTTGACTTGTCCATGTTGCCATGTCACGCCGCCATTGGTTGTCTTGGCGTATTGCCCATCGGTTCCAGAAACCCAAACCACTTGTTCGTCCACCACCGAAACCGCCTGAAAGCGGGCTGTACCACCAATGTGTTGCGTAGTGAGGATTGGTTCTTGGGTCAAGCGGGCACTCGTACATCCCGATAAGCCCAACAGAATAATGATCAGGCGTTTCATAGGCTGGTTTTATTATTGAATAAAGGGAATAAGATACGGTTTTTTTACCTTTCGTTCATATAATGCTAAAAATTGAATGGGCTATTGTAGTGGACACTCCCCCTTACAGCCCAACCCCTTCACCAAAATATTCATTCCTATGCACTGGTTATGCAAACAACATTTGGGCGAATGACACGATGGCTCAACAACAAAATATAATTTTGCATCTATTTACCATTTAATTTATTTATAATAAAAAACAAACCATAAGTCTAATTATTTTCTGTATATAGATATTTATTTTATTCGATCTTTGTATCTTTGTTGGTGTAAAGGCTTGCCTTTGTGTACTTGGTTTCTGAGGAACAACCTGACTGGATTAGGCTGAACAAAAACTGTTACACAGGATACGTAAATGACATTTATTCAAAAATTATCATTCAATATCATTCACTAATCAATCACCTATACAAAATTTACCCTCAATATGAAGAACACCTTAAAGCATATTTTGATTCTGGTAATTATCATATGTATTATGACTTTAGGGATTATATATCCATTTCTGCCAGGAAAATATGACGCACTTTCAATACCATTATCAATAATTCTACAAGGCTTTGGGCTTATAGGTATGACACTTTCTTTTTTAGGCATTTTATGCTTATTCTTCCTATCCAAATCTAAATTCATAATTATTATATCGTTTTATTTTAAAATTATTTTGATGATTATTCTTTCTTTTTTTGCATATTTAATTAATGGCTTACTATTTGGAATCACAATATTTATATCTTTATCTTTATTGTTAATTTTATTTTACATCAACATTAACAAATTATTTAAAAAAGAAACAACCATCACTTATTCTCTTTATTTAATTATATTACCTCTATCAGTATTAACAATTCAACACCAGATAGCTATCCCTATAGTAGAATGGAGTAGAGATAGAACTATATTAAATGCCAATATTTTCATACGAGATATTGAACGTTTTAAATTTAGAAATGGATATTATCCAAAGACATTACAAGCAATGTATAAAGATTATTTTACAGGAATTGTCGGTATTGAATCTGAGGTGGTCTGATTTAGGCGGACACAAATCTAACTTAATATTGTGTCATGAAGAAACAAGAACAAGCATTAAGTCCTGCAAGTGCGAACCGGTTGCGGCGCAAGTATGACAGGGCGTTCAAAGAAGAAGCAGTGCGGA
>JAEUSQ010000041.1 GCA_016788705.1 Bacteroidetes Order II. bacterium | reverse complement strand
AACCTCCGAGACCGTCCACCAAAACTACAGGACAGGATATTTCAAAAATTATTCGAGGCGGCAGAAATAGCCAAGTTCTCACCACAGGAAAGAGTTGCATATGAAGACAGCCTGAAATACTACCGCGATTTGAAAAATGTGGTAGATACATCTCGCGAAGAAGGCGTTCAAGAGGGATTCGAGAAAGGAATCGAGAAAGGAATCGAGAAAGGAATCGAGACAAGAAATCTTGAGATCGCAAAAAAAATGAAAGAAAAGGGAATGTCAACGTCAGAAATTGCAGAATTGACAGGACTGAATGATAATGAAATTAATGACTTGTAAAATTTGTTGACTAACGATGGAATAGGGAGTGAAAGCCTTGACGGAAATGAATCCCTTGCTTAGGATTTTCTACTGAGGCAAAAACATCCTAAGCCGTTTTAAAGAATTGAAGGACAAGCCTTCTGCCCTCGTCTTCAAATTGGACCTCATCTGCCCAATGTCTAATCAAAAAAATGCCGCGTCCAGAAGCTTTTAATAAATTTTCTGGCACAAGCGGATCTGGTAATGTTTTTGGGTTAAACCCCCTTCCTTGGTCTTGGATAACCAATTCCACCCTGCTTGGTGTATCTATTAGGGTAAAAGCTATTTTTTTTTCAGGCTGGTAACCATTCCCATGCTCCATTCCATTAATAAAGCCTTCTGTCCCGGCCTGATAAACGCGTTCGGACAATTCGGGCGGCCACTCAAAATCCAACGCACAAGCCTGAAGCATGGCCAAAATCACCGAAGCATGTTCCGCAATACTGGCCAATAACAAATGCACCAATGCTACTTTTACATGTGCAGGATCAGCCTTAGAGCGTGGTATAGTATTCATTCATTTGCATCAAGACACCCGACATTACCTTAGCCAGTTCTCTGGTGAGTAAACGGCGATCGAAGCGTCCCACAAATCCAACATCAGGACGAGGCAAGGACCGCTTTCGCCATAAATCGTAATATTGCTCAATAGCCCTTGAGGTTGCACGAATGTCCTGCGGTTCCACAACAACCCCTGCGCCATAAGCGCGAATTTGCTGGGCTTCTTCGCCTTCTGGTACCAGTCCAAGAATAGGTTTTTGTGTACCAAAATATTCGTATAATTTACTCGTGGACATTTTTTCCACATGGGGCTGGTCTCCCAAGGTCATCCACAACACATCTGCCAACCAGATTTTTTGCACTGCCAATCGGTGTGGGATATATCCTTCAAAGACAACATGGTCTTCGAGTTTTAGTTTTTGAACCAATTCCGGACCGTCTTCAGGTGTCAACCCTACAAATTCGGCCAACACGTGAGACGCGGCATCCGGACGTCGGTTGATAAAATCATGAAAAGCATGCAAGAACGTATCCGGCTTTTGTGCATCATAAAACATACCCGAATACACAAAACGCATGATGCCGTCCATATAAGTTCCGTGTACCGGAAAGTCCTCTGGATCGAATCCATGTGAAATGATTTGGATGGTATTGTATCCACCTGCACCTGTGTGGCGTTGAATAAGACCTTCTTTGATACCTCTATTGATGGTTACCAGCCGTGAGGCATGTCTTACAACTTTGGTTTCGAGTTCCAAGTGTTTCCGTTTGTGGCGTTGGGTAGGCATTTTCAGCCGCGAATTATCTAACCACGGTTCGCGAAAATCGGCGATAAACGGTACACCACTGACTTGGCTCAGCTCCATCGCCACCAGATGCGCGGTAAAAGGTGGTGCTGTTGAAAGAATCATATCAAAGCGCTTGTTCTCCAGAATCTTTTTCCCTGCCTCAACCGCATCCGCTTTCCAACCGATTTTGGAATCTGGGACCATCGTCCAGCCACTGAGCCACGACCATTTTTTCTGAACAGAAGACGCCGGCATGGCAATGGTTGTCCCCTTTTTGAACAAGCGATTTAAATCTTTTGAGGCCACCCGATGAATGGGGACATCAGGAATTTCTTCCAACAAGCTTTCATCGTAGGCAAAATACCCTTGGGGTTCTACAGTTAGTACTTCGGGTTCCCACCCAAATTGGGTAAGGTACTTGACGAACTTGGTAATGCGCTGCACACCACTTCCACCCATAGGGGGGAAATAGTAGGCAATGACCAAGACGCGCAGGTGAGGCGTTTCCGGAATCATATTGGTCGTGAAGGAGGTGGTGAGGGTTTGAACACGGGCTAAAGGTAGGAATTATTACAAGGTCAACACAAGGAAAAATCCCTATCTTCTGGAACTATAATTAGGCGCTTCTTCCGTGAGTATAATGTCGTGCGGATGGCTTTCTCGGATACCAGATGCAGTAATACGGACAAAACGAGCCTTTTCTCGGAGGTCTGGGATGGTGGGACAGCCGCAATACCCCATTGCTGCTTGAAGGCCGCCCTTCATTTGAAAGATCACCTCGCTTAGGGTGCCTTTATAAGGAACCCGGCCTTCAATGCCTTCTGGCACCAATTTTTTGATATCGTCTTCGGCATCTTGAAAATAGCGGTCTTTACTTCCTGCTTTCATGGCCCCCAATGATCCCATTCCGCGATATGCTTTAAATTTACGCCCTTCGTATAACACTGTATGTCCGGGGCTTTCATCTACACCTGCAAACAAAGAGCCAATCATGACGGTATCTGCACCTGCTGCAATAGCTTTGGGGACATCTCCTGTTAACTTGATCCCACCATCTGCAATAACGGGCACATCATATAAGGCCGCCACCTCTGCACAATCCAACACAGCCGTGAATTGTGGCACCCCTACCCCCGCAATAACGCGGGTTGTGCAAATGGAACCTGGACCAATGCCCACCTTCACGGCATCTGCTCCCGATTCTATCAGATCGCGGGCGCCAGAAGCCGTTGCGACATTACCAGCGAGCACTTCTAAATCTCCATAAATCGTCTTGATTGCCGAAACCATATTCAGTACTCCTTCCGAATGGCCATGAGCAGTATCCACCACCACAAAATCCACTCCGGCTTCCACAAGAGCCGCTACACGTTCCAAGGTATCGGGCGTAACCCCCACTGCTGCACCCACCCGCAACCGCCCATGATCGTCTTTAGACGCATATGGATGTGCTTGTTTTTTCTTAATATCCTTAAAGGTAATTAAGCCTTTTAACATCCCGTGTTCGTCCACTACGGGTAATTTTTCAATTTTGTATTGTTTGAGTAGGTCCTCGGCGATAGCCAATGACGTACCAACGGAAGCCGTTCTGAGCGGAGTACGCGTCATAATTTGTGCCAATTTGGTTGAGGCAGTCGGCTCAAACCGAAGATCTCGGTTGGTAACAATACCCAATAGAGTCCGGTTTTCATCCACCACTGGAATTCCACCAATGGAAAATTTGGCCATCAGTTCTTTTGCGTCTTTTACGGTATTTTCCGGCCGCAAGGTAATCGGATCTAAAATCATCCCACTTTCAGACCGTTTAACACGACGTACTTCTCCTGCCTGACGTTCAATCGTCATATTTTTGTGCAAAACCCCTACACCGCCTTCCCGTGCCATTGCAATGGCCATTTGAGACTCGGTGACGGTATCCATTGCAGCCGAGAGGAAAGGAATATTTAGGTAGATTTTTTTCGTTAGACGTGTTTTCAAATTGGCATCACGAGGCAACACATTAGAGCGCCCTGGAAGCAACAACACATCATCGTAGGTAAGACCTTCACGGATAATTTTGGATGACACGGTTTTATGGATTTATGTTCGTGAAATAGTTATACTTTTAAAAAAGGTTGAAGTTGTTTGTACCATGCAAGATACCCAAGACCGTTTAGATGTAGTCCGTCGTGTGTCCATTCTGGCCGTAACTGTCCGGTTGTATCAACGAGTTTCATAAAAACATCCACTGTTTCTATGTGATGGATGGAACAAAAGGCGCGAAGGTTGTGGTTGATTTGCTGGATTTTTCGATTAAACATTTCGCCATGGTGCAAACTATGCAAAAACTTTGCACCGTTTATGGGCAAAAGCGAATGCCAGATCAGGGCTTTTTGTTCTTTTTTTAAGACAAGTAAGAGATTTTTGAGACCGTTTTCTATCGTTTCGGGCGACGCTCCGGCAATCAGGTCATTGATCCCGATGAGTACCACTACTTTCTGTGGGTTACAAGCAAGGCTTTCTCGAAGACGAGCCGTTAAACCAATAATGGTATCACCAGAGATTCCACGATTCACCACGCCGAAGTCCTGCCCCAACTCGGCCCAATCACCAATGTCGATTAACGAATCCCCCAACAAAGCCACCCGGCAAGGTTTTGTTTGCAAGTTAAAAAAGGTTACCCGATCTTTATAATAGGCAGAAGCACCAAGCCGACGCTTCAAGACGTATTGCGAAAGCATCTCTTCTATATCGCTAACAGAGCATTGTTTTTGCACAAACCACCATGCGATCGCAGCAAGGGCAAAAAGCAAGATTACCCATTTCCAACAGTATTTATATATCTGCGCGGCCATCAATCTGGTTACCGGAGTTTGACCATTTTTCGTAGTTGTCGCACCTCTGCGGGCGTAAGATGTCGCCATTTCCCCCGTCGCAACCCTTCGACGGTTAATCCCGCATAGCGCACCCGTTCCAAGAATTTCACTTCGTGGCCTACCGCTTCGAGCATACGTCGGATTTGTCGGTTTTTACCTTCATGAAGTTTAATCCCTATTTTGGTACGTTCAGGGAGAGCGATATAATCAGCTTCGTCCATTTTCGCCCAGCCATCTTCTCCCAATTCAACCCCATCCATCAATATCTCCAGCGTAGAAGGTTTTACACTTTTGGCAGTCTCGGCGAGGTAGTACTTTTCTATTTCGAATTGCGGGTGCATTAATCGGTTTGCCAGTTCGCCGTCATTGGTCAATAACAAAACGCCCACCGTGTCGCGGTCCAGCCGCCCGACCGGATAAATACGGGCCATGTGTTTTTCGGGAAGCGCCACCAAGTCCATTACCGTTTTTCGTCCCCGATCGTCTTCCACCGTTGTAATGGTATTTTCCGGTTTATTAAGCAGGATATAAAGATAATCTTGAGGGGTTAGGGTTTTGCCATTCATCACCACCCGATCGCCGGGCGCTACCACCACGCCCATTTCGGTTACGACCTGATCATTCACAGAAACTTGTCCCGATGCAATTAATTCGTCGGCCTTTCTTCGTGAGGCAACACCTGACGCCGCAAGATAGCGATTTAGGCGCATGGGGACTGTAATCGCCTCGCCCAACGGTTTTTGACCGGATTTATCCCCTTTCTTAGGCACCCGCTTCATCGGACGCGCAGCACGAGGCTTAGTCGTATCGGCCACTTCCATCCTACCCGATTTTTTTTTAGGGCGATTTGTGGAAGAAAAATCAGTAGGTCGGGGGGTCTTGGATGGCATGTAATTGGGGTTGTTTGGCTTCGTGGGCTTCCATTTTCTCTAATTTGATCAATTCCTCTCTCTCCATCTCGAATGCAGGATCTTTTAACAACTCTTCGACCTCACGTAACTGAGGCAAACCAGAAATATCCGCAAGACCAAATTGTTCGAGAAAAAAAGTTGTTGTAGCATAAAGTAAAGGATGTCCTACGGCATCGCTTCGACCAGCCACTTCAATAAATCCGGTTTCCAATAATCGTCGGAGGGCATAATCCGAGTTTACCCCTCGGATAAAATCAATTTCTGGCTTGGTGACGGGTTGTTTATAGGCTACTACCGAAAGGGTCTCCATGACCGATCGTGAGAGTTTTTGGATTGTCCGGGTTGCAAAAAGCGTGCGAAGAAACGGAGCTACTTCGGGAATGGTGGCCATACGGTATCCACCCGCCCATTTTTCAATCCGCAACGCATTTCCTGTATTCGCATAACGGATATTAATTCTTTCCACGGCAGCTATTAATGCTGCTTCATCAGGTACTGTTTGCATACCCGTTGCGCGAGCAAGTACTTCCGCAAAAACGGCAAATGTCAGGGGCGTATCTGAGGCAAAGACCAAGGCTTCTATGACCCGATCCAAAGCCGCTTCAGACAAATCCAGCAACATAGCATGACTGACAATTTCCACAAGGCACAAGGATTTTTGAATGCTGATTAATCTTTGTAAACTACAAAAATAAGTTGGATGATTTTGCATATTCTTTGGGAAATACCCCTACCCTACCACGCTTCACAAAATGTTCCCAACAACAAAACCATAAAAAGGAACAATCAGTTGAGTCCCCAGAAGTAACCGTTGCTATTTTCCTTACTCCACAAGACCTGATTTTTTTCTTACGAACATCTTTGGACAATACAACAAACCACTTAGAGGTTTTGGCTTGGAAATACAATAGAATAAGAAAATGGACAGACCATTTCACAACATGCTGTAGCGTAATTATATTGAATGATCAGATCTAAAATAATTGAATGATCATTATTGATAATATTTTTTTATTTTCCCAGATTAAATAGAATTAATTATAAAGTTTGATCTTTATTATAGACCAAATAATCATTTTTTTGTCATCGCCAACAAAAACGGAGCAGGATTTTGTTTGTTTAAGAATTGATATTGTACCACCTCTCCTGTTTTTGCAGGTATGTCCATAAAAAATCGTAATACTTCTATAGCCTCCTTTGCGCCACCCACATGCCCTGGATAAGCAACCACCGTCAACAGTCCGCCGATGCGTAACAATTTTATTGCTTGTTCCAAAGCAGAAAGGGTTGTGTCTGATTGGGTAACCACTGTTTTGTCGCTTCCCGGCAAATACCCTAAATTAAACATCACCCCGCCTATGCTCCCAACGGCTCCTTCTCCCAAGACTTCGCGCATATTCGCATGACTTTTCAAGACAAAGGAATGGTTTGTAGAACCTGGAAAATGGTGGTTAAAATGTATGGTGGCTGCTTTAAGCGCCGTCTCTTGTATGTCGAAGCCCCAGACAAAGCCAGTGCTTCCCACTTGCCGCCGAAGAAAAAGGGCATCATATCCATTCCCCAGTGTTGCATCAATGGTCACATCGCCTTCTTTCAGTGTTTGGGCCATCAGGCTTTTGGTAAAGTCTAAAATTCTTGGCAATACTTGCTCGGCTTCTTGCATAGCTTAACAACCTGTTTTTTTGCTTAATGTAGTGAAAACGACCTGATCCACCTTCCAAATTTATGAAAATGTTCCCTCCTCTTTTTCTTCCCTTACCCACGACCATAGACAGGAGTTATTCCATCTATTTTCAGCACTTAACCGACTTGCCACACTTAATGCAAGCGCACGGGCTGAAAAACCCTCAACTGGGCATTATAACCGACGAGCATGTTGAAAAAATATATCGTCCGAAGGTGCAAGCGGCCTTGGTAGCAAATGGTTATCAACCAAAGTGGATTGTCTTTCCTGCGGGCGAGACCACTAAGTCGCTCACCTATTTATCGGCAATATATGATCACTTTTTGGGTTATGCAGACCGAAAGACTCCGTTGATAGCCTTAGGCGGCGGCGTTATTGGAGACCTTACGGGATTTGCAGCGGCTTCTATTTTACGGGGTGTACCTTTTATTCAGGTCCCAACCACCCTTATGGCACAAGTAGATAGCTCTATTGGTGGAAAAACCGGTATTAACCATGTGGTGGGAAAAAATCTAATTGGTGCATTTCACCAACCCCGTTTTGTGTTGTGCGACGTGGATACTGTCCAATCGTTGCCTATCCGAGAATGGCATAGTGGACTGGCAGAAGTAGTTAAACATGCCCTTATTACCGATGAAGCCCTTTTTGACAACTTGGTTTTGGAATGGGAAGCGGTTTTAAACCGAACACCTGAAGTAATAGCACCCCTGATCCGTCGGTCTGTTGAAATAAAGGCGAAAATCGTGTCCAAAGACGAAACGGAGCAAGGCATACGCGCCCATCTTAACTTTGGGCATACCTTTGCACATGCCTTAGAACAAGTAACCGCTTATAAAACGTTTTTACATGGCGAGGCGGTAACGATTGGCATAGCGGCTGCATTACATGTAAGTAAGTACCAAAATCCGGAATTTCCATTTGAAAAGGCCTTGAGTTTAGTAAAAGCATTACCCATATCGGCTGCCATAAAAGACTTAGAGATTGCAGCGCTTATAGAGGCCATGAAAGCTGACAAAAAAGCACAATCTGGGAACATACGATTTGTGCTGCTTTCCAAAATTGGTGCGGCATATGTTACCCAAGACGTTGAACAACAAGCCATACAAGCAGCGTGGAAGTTTGCCTTGTCTTCCTTTTGAGCATTTTTAACGGAAGGGAAACCAAATACGGCAATTGGTTTAAAACGCCAACATACACCTGTGAATCCTTATTTACGGTCTTCCGTCAATGTCATCTATAACCAGACGTAAAGTCACTTTATCATCCTAAGACCCACCGTTGCCGCTTAGACACATATACCGTGCCCCCTTTCGATTATTGCGCCTTGTACTTTTTCTGGCGACAGTTTGTTTGTTGCTTTATTGGGGGCTAACCCGAACCCGCGTTGGTAGAAACGCCCTCCGAGAACAAATAATACAGGTTTTTAATCAAGAATTCAAAGGCAGTATCGAGATTGGAAAATTACAAGGCAACCTCCTAAATGAACTTTTTGCTACAAAAGTAGTCCTAAAAACACCTACGGGTAAGGTAGTGGCCACGATTGACTCGCTTGTTGCGTCACCCGATTGGTGGAGTATGCTCGAACAGACAATTTCGATCAGACGGATCACCTTATTCCGACCAAATATCACCATACACCAGCAGCCTTCAGGCACTTGGGACATTCTTTCGGTTTTTGAGCCACGAAACAAACGCGCCCCCAATCCCAATCGGATTGAATGGAATTTTGCCTCTGCCGAGATCAACCTTCGACAAGGTATCCTCCAAACATCAAGCGATGCCTCACCCCCTAAACTCGTACAAGAAGGTCAGGTCTTTGATTTTACCCACACCAAGGTTTCTGATCTAAACCTGAGTGCGTCTTTAGATTGGCGTAAGCCTTATAAATTAATAGACCTAACGGGGCTTTCCTTTCAACTCCCGAAACAAGGTTTCACCCTTCGAAAACTAGAAGGGCAATTGTTATTTGATGAAAACCAAGCCATTTTAAACCATTTTTTCCTTCAGGCCGGAGGGTCTTCGATCCGACTAAGGGCTTCTGCGCGTGGAAATTCTTTTGCTGCGAAACCGTTTAATCTGACCTTGTTTAAAAATGCGCCTTTCCAAATAAATCTTCAACAGGCCGATATTCGTGCCGATGACTGGAAGACGCTTTTTCCGAAACTCCCTTTACAGGATTTGACACTTGCCCTAAAAGTTCGTGGACAAAACCCAACTTACACCCTTGAGAATATTGCTTTTCGTCAAGGCGAGACCATCTTCTCTGGAAGAGGTGAAACCACCACATACCGAGATTCTGTGTCCTTCCGGTTGGGTATTACGGATAACCTCCTTTCCCTCCCCGATCTAGAACGGTGGTTGCCCAAGGCTGGTTTGGCCTCTTTCCGACACCTTAGAAAGGTAAGTATTTCATTAGACGGTGGCGGACACATTGGTCTCACCAATCCAGACTTTTCCTTTAAGAGCAACCTCCGCATTCAACACCCGAAGACGGGAGAGATTAATGGATTTGCCCATTTGAGAAGCTCAGGCAATACACCCTTATTTTATAAATTAGACCTTAATACAGATCGCCTTAATTTGGGATTTGTTCTTCAAAATCCCAAATTAACTTCACGTATTACCGGACTATCACGAATTGAAGGCTCTGGGACTCGTTTAGAAGATTTTGATGCCCAACTTTTCCTGCGCCTCCGTGATGTTGCCTTTGATCGGTATAAAGCAGATTCTTTACGATTGGATGGCCGTATTAAAAACCGTCAATTTGATGGATTGGCCATGCTGGCAAAAGAAGGGGGGTATGTACAAACAACAGGGAAGATCAATTTGCAGCGTTCAAAACCCAGTTTTAATGTCCGTGCCGAAACAGAACGGTTTAATATTGGATGGGTTGACCCCAAGGCCAACATCACTACCCGGTTAACTGGAAGAATTGAGCTAACTGGTTCTGGCAGCAAACTTTCCGACTTTCAGGGTAGCGCCATTCTGGACTTAAAACCTTCTCTTTTCGTAGTTAACGGGAAAGAAACCCGTACTACCGAACTATTCACCACCCTCAACGTCCGTGAAAATGCCCAAAAAGGAATCAATCTGGAAATGTCTGGAGATTTGGCTACGGTTTCTTTAGAAAGTGGTTACAAATTAGATGTCTTTTTGGAAATGGGTCAGTATTGGCTTGATGCCATTAATAGAACCATTACCGCTGAAAAAGCAAAGCGATTTCGGCCAGACTCCTCTCAGGCGCTACCTGTGATGAATTGGGCCGCCATAGATTCAGAGCGCAACAAAATGGCCCAAAAAATGGGCCCACACCCCCTTGATCGGCTACCAAAACTTACCGAAGCCTACGTGAAAATTAAACGTGGTGCTTTTCTCACCAACCTGATACCCAACTTCCCTTATTTTGATGATTCTGTGGAATTGACGTGGCGCTCCCTCGGAAGCCCGAACACCAGTTCTGTCGAACTCAACATCCGGGGAGACTCCTTATCTGCCGGTACTGCCCGTTTAAAAAACTTTGACCTTACTTTTTCTGCTGATAGCAAATATGCCTACAACCTGACGAATAACCTTCAAGCTTCCGTCATCGGGCGATTGGACAGTATCGTGGTAGCAGGTCAACATTTTGGCAAGACCAACCTTGAATTCAGTTATCAATATGGGGGTGGGCAATTATACCTCACCTCGTCTAATCTAGCAACATTAGGCGCATTACGGACATGGGCCAATCTTGACTTACTACAAGACAAAAATCGCCTTACGTTTGTGGAACTTTCTTTGTCTTCAACAGCCTATGAATGGCGAATTCCAAAAGATCAAGTCATTGATTTATATGCAGATGCCATCATCCTGAATAACTTGATGGTGGAAAGGCTCGACAACAATCCTAAGATGCCCAACCACACCATTCGCGCAAATGGCATTGTATCCGCTTTACCCGAAGATGAGGTAAAAGTCTATGTTGAACACATTGATATCGGCGACTTGACCCGTAACATGAAAGGGCGTGATAAATTTGATGGTACGGTACAAGGTGAATTCTCCGTGCGCAAACTCTTTCAATCTCCAGACCTGAACGGCGCCATCACGGTCGAAAACAGTGTATTGAACGGCACCGATTTTGGAACATTGCGTTTGTGGGGGAGTTTTGAACCTTCGAAAAACGTTCTATCTTTTAATTTACAGGCCCGACAACCCCTGCAAACTAATTTTTGGGTACGGAACACCGACATAGACGCCTCTGGAAGAATCGGGCTACCCACGGGTAGCAAAGAGAAAGGAAATCGGAATCCGGGGTTTATTGACGTGGCCTTAGACCTACGGCGTTTGGACTTATTCTTCTTCAAAACCTTATTTCCGAACGAAATTGACCGGGTGACAGGTTGGGGATATGGTTCCGGAACCATACATGGTAATTTTGAAAAGCCTCTTTTTGCTGCAGATTTATTCTTAGTAGAAAGTAATTTTTTAGTACCCTATTTTAATTTAGAATATGGGCTTTCTGGCCCTGTTTCGGTGGATGAACGTGGGATACACCTGAACAGCATGACGATTGCAGATAAAACAGGGGGAAGATCTGGTGTTAATGGCAGCATTTTGTTTAATAATTACGATTTCTTTTCGTTGGATATGGCCTTTAACTTAGACAAATTGCAACTCATTAATGTGGGAGACTCTAAAGACTTATATTGGTACGGATACATTTGGGCTTCAGGCCCTGCTTCGATAAAAGGCCCATTGTACAAAGCATTTATTGATGCGCCAGACCTTACGACCACGCCCAATAGCCAATTGTTTATTCCGATCACAGGAAGTGGCTTAAGTAATGATGAAGTTTTTATCACCTTCACCGACTCGTTGGGACAAGTACCCAAGCCTGTTAAACGGCAGAACCTACTTTCCGGACGTGGGACAGGAGAACGGACTTTCCTTGATGGATTAGAAATGAATGCCAATATCCGAGCACCTTCTGGTTCTACGATTCATCTGGTCTTTGATCCTCTCCTGAACGATGTCATCCATGCAGTTGGATTTGGGGAATTACAGATGCAATACGTTGATGCCAGTTTTAAGATGTTTGGAGATTTTAATGTAGAATCTGGGGATTATCTTTTTACTGCCTTCGACATTTTCCGAAAACCATTTAAACTTGAACGCGGTGGACGCATGACGTGGTCCGGAGATCCAATTAATGCCCACTTGGCCATTCCAGCTTCTTACAAAACAAATGCCCGAACGGATGGCCTCGAAGGCATTTTGCCTGGATTAGATACCCAGAATGTTTCCCGTATTCCGATAAAAGTGGGGATGGACATTAACGGAGACGTTAATTCACCTATCGTTGATCTGCGTTTAGCAATTGATCGTGATCAACGTGCTGGAGAATTTGGCAACTATGCAGGCCTTGAAACGGAATTTAATCGAGAAGATCGTGCAACCTCGTATGCCTTTAGTGTACTACTAACTAACTCATTTTCTCTGGCCTCTGCAATTATCAACCCGAACAATCCCAACGCCACCGTCTCGGAGGCTGGGCAACAAGTGGTATTTACCAGTTTGGCCCAATTGGTATCGGCCTATCTAAACCGTGTGGTAAACCAAGTGATTCCCAATGCCGACATCAATCTTGGCATTTATCAAGGAAAAGACATCACCCGCTTAAACGAGCTGGGGCTTCAGGCGGGTATTGCCCTGCGCTTGTTTGATGAACGCATTGTAATCCGTGGAGAAGGCATCGTGCCTAATTTTGACAATGCAGACGGCGCCCTTCAAAATCAGTTCAGCGGCGAAGTTGTTTTTGAATATAAAATCTCGCCATACGTCTCTATAGAGGCTTTTTACCGCAAAAACGACCGCCTTTTAGGAACAAATGATGTGGTTTCTGGGGAGTCCGTAGGGATTGGTTTTAACTTACAACGTACTTTTTCTAACTGGAACAAGATGTTTAAGCGGAAAAAGCGCAGAACGATTACAGAACTCCCAGATAGCGCCTTTGCAGCAATTGCTCGTCCCACCCACTGATGGGCACCACCCACTGATGGGCACCACCCACTGATGGGCATTAAAACTTTTATCCTGACTTTAACATGAAACCAGAACCCCATATTATTCGCAATTTAATTTTAACCGTTCTTTCTAAGAACAAAAACCAATCCTTTCGCCCAAAAGATTTAGCCAAAAGACTCAACATCCGAGACCAAAAAGCCTATTTAATTTTCCAGAAGCAACTGTCCGAATTGGTTGCGGAAGGTCATCTTGCAAAAGTTTCCGGTGGAAAAATCCAGTTCCAAGATCAGATGCCCCACCTTCAGACAGGCACCCTTACGGTACACCCACAAGGCTTTGGCTTTGTTACCACCGAAGGAATTGAAGAAGATATTTACATTCCACAAGGGCTTTTGGGGTACGCCATAGACGGAGATACCGTAAAAATAAGCCTTTTTGCACCCAATCGCAGGAGTAATCGCAGACAGGAAGGCCGAGTAGAAGAAGTTGTATCCCGAAAGCGGACGCAAACCGTTGGAACCCTTATTGAAGACGAAGAAGACGGGCTTCGGTATGTTCGGCCACAAGATCCACGCTTACTTTCAGACGTATTGATCAGCCCGAAAGATCCAACAGATGCCCAAGATGGAGATGTTGTATTGATATCAATGGAACGCTTTAATCAACATTTAGGCGTTTTTGAAGGAAGAGTACTTCAACGCATTGGCAAATCGGACGATCCAAACGTGCAGGTACTTTCGTTGGCCCTTTCTCGTGATATTAGGGCCAATTTTCCGCCGGGTGTCATAGCCGCCGCAGAAGCCATCCCCCTTTCCATTCCAGCATCCGAACAAGCTCGTAGGCTAGACCTACGCCAAAAGCGCGTTTTCACGATTGATCCTTATGATGCCAAAGACTTTGACGACGCACTACACATCGAGCAACTGGAGGAGGATCGGTTTGAGGTTGGGGTACATATTGCGGATGTAAGCTATTATGTTCAGCCCCACTCTGCCCTTGACGAGGAAGCATCATTGCGTGCAACCAGTGTCTATTTGGTGGACAGGGTTATTCCCATGCTCCCCGAAAAACTCTCGAACGGCGTCTGCTCTTTAAGACCAAATGAAGACAAACTTACCTTCTCTGTTCTGTTTGAAGTAAATGGGCGCGGAGAAGTGCAATCCTATCAGATTGTTGAAACCATTATACACTCCCAACAACGTTTTACCTATGAAGAAGCCCAAGCAATTTTAGAAGGAACAGACACCACACACCCTTTTGCACCCGACCTTGCTCTTGCTTGGAACATTGCGGCACATTTACGGCATGATCGGTTTGCCAATGGATCTGTTCGCTTTAATCGGCCAGAAGTTAAAGTAAAACTTGCAGGCGATGGTACTCCACTAGAAATATATGCAAAAATTACGAAAGAAGCTAATTGGCTCATCGAAGAATGGATGTTATTAGCAAATAAAATAGTGGCCATTCACATTAATCACGCCTTTAAACAAGTTCCTCCTTTTATCTATCGTACCCATGATGTACCGAATGCAGAACGGATGGTTCAATTGGCGGAGTATCTAAAACTTTTTGGCTATGTGATGCCCCATACAAGCGGTAATATTCGAGCAGCAGACCTGAATGAAATGATGGCACAAGTCCACGGGAAACCACAGGCACTTCTTATTGAAGATGCAGCCCTGCGGGCCATGTCTAAGGCCAAATACACGGTAGAGAACATCGGACACTATGGACTTGGATTCCCTTTTTATAGCCACTTCACTTCACCAATTCGGCGTTATCCTGACTTAATTGCCCACCGACTACTAAAACGTTACGCCATTCCAGAAGCCACTTTACCGGATGAAGACCAACTCCGTGCGTCTTGTTTACATTGTTCCACCAAAGAAAAAGAGGCCGAAGAGGCCGAACGCGAATCTATTCGCTTAAAGCAGGCGGCGTATATGCTTCGACATGTTGGATCGGAATACAACGGAGTGATTAGTGGCGTAACCAATTTTGGCATCTATGTTACCCTCACCGAATTGTTGGTGGAAGGCATGATTCCACTTCGCGATCTGGATGACGATTTCTATGATTACGATGAGAAGCGCTATTGCCTCACTGGCCGACGCCATCGTAAAACGTTCCGTATTGGTGAGCCTATACGTGTTCTCGTAGCAAAGGCAGACGTAGATTCTAGAAAGATTGACTTGGCCTTGGTTCGTCCAGAAACGGCCTCTGCTAAACCCACAAGCCGCCGTCGGTCTTGACTTTTTTCATTCCACCTCCTTCCAGAATTTTTAGCCACGGTCATCAATACAACGCAGTTTTGAAGCACCAATTTCTTATAACCCTTGTCCTCACGCAGACGTAGGGGTTATGTCTTTTGGGATAGTAGATTGCCCATAACGCTCCTAATTAGCGATTGATGTAAGCGGCTCATTAACGTTTCTGAGAATCACTCTATTCACATTTAATTTATCTATTTTTACAAGTATTTAACCCTCAAAGACTAAGCCTACCAAAACATTCCGTCAAGATTGGATTTTTCAGAACCATTACACGATGTAGTTAAAAAATATTTTTCTGTTCGCGGTACATTCTTCTCCTTAGATGTACCGCTTGGGCGTACAGCGTTTATCATAACAACACCCGCCTTTCCTCTCTCATTAGCCGCTTGGTGTCTTCTTCTGTTTTAGTATCCTCAACTTTGCGAGCAACAATCTGGTTTTGAGGCTTTGATAGAATAATAAGCGGTAATTAAAAAAAACGGGCACCTCATTTACAGAAGTGCCCGTTACGATATTACCCTTCACTACTTATTTCAGTAGCGTCATTTTCTTCGTAAGAATGGCATTGCCAACTGTCAGGCGGTAGAGATAGGTACCACTTGGTAGATTGGTAGCATCGAACGTTGCTTCGTGGCGTCCAGCATTCATGAACCCATCAACCAACGTGGATACACGCTTACCAAGCAGGTCGTACACCTCGAGACGAACCTCAATGGCTTGCGGCAATTCAAAACTGATGCTGGTGGAAGGATTAAATGGATTCGGATAGTTTCCATTCAGCGCTACTGTTCTTGGCAACTCATCCGATGCTTCGTTCGGTACACCAATCTTTCCGAAGCGCACATCCGTGATCTTCATTGAGAAAGGTGTATTTGCGCTGCGGCCACGCATGTACAACGCCAGCAGGTTTACATCCGTAGCACTTGCTTTGAACTGGCCACGCACGCCATTCGCACGGGCAAACTCAGAGAAGTTGATGGTGTATTTCCGCGTTGTAGGACTGAGCGAGATCGTCTTGCTAAAGTGATCCCAGGTATTGATCCCCGCTTTTTGTAATTGTACTTCTACGGTACCCGAACCGGAGGCATTGAATGTAATGAAGTCGTAGGAACTAACATCAACGGGCGAGCCACCTGGACGCAACGTGCGATACATACTTACCCAGTCGGATACAGTACCAGTAATTTCGGCTGCACGATTGAGGTAGTAGTATCCACTCACTGGCACATAAGAGGCTTGAGCACTGGTATTAAATAGGCTCACATTCGCATTCCCCAACGAACTATTGTACGCCCAAGTACCATCTGCAAAGTAGAGCTGGTCTTTGGTAGCCGTTTTGTTGTTCGAGACCACAAACGGGACATCGTAAATTGGATCGTTCACAAAATCCCCGTTAATGTCCACATTTGCCTCAACGGTTACGTGAGTGCCTGCAGGTAGCGGAATGCGAATGCTAGCCGTTTGGGCATTGGCTGCAGGAACCGTTTCACTGGTCCGAATTTTTCCGGTTAGTACCAGTTCCGTTGCGCCTACATTGTTCACAACATTCAGCATCAGTTTTCCACTCTCATAGCGTCCAGACTTGATGTACACATCCGGCAATTCGGGTTTGTTTTGCGCCGTGTTCAGATACGTGACAGGCCCCTGTACTGCCATTCTGCTTAACAGGTCTTTCAGCAGGAATTCAGCATAGTTAGGCACAGAACCCCAAACTTGGAAGTTATATACTTCTTCGGCTCCAGCCTGCACTTTGTAATCAGCCAAAACATGGCGGCTGTCTATGGTCCAAGTTCCTGCTTTTTTGTAAGCCACAAAACTGATTCCATAGTCTAATTTACCATCTGGCGTATAGGTATGAATCATCACAAATGGCTGCCCGTTCACGTCAATGTGTTCTACACTGCGCAGTTCCCCACCACCAAAACGGTCACAGACGGCTTTGGTATGTTCGTAGAGTTCTGTGCCGAGCGTCGTCATCGCGAGAATCGCACCGAGTCGCTTAAAGCGGCTATCTTCCTGCTTGAAGTAGTCCACCCCTACCACTTCGACGGCATTGGTAATGCGTGGTAGATCGGTAGGTGTGTTATCAATTGCTTGGCTATTTTCCGGACCAATATCTGGGATTAATGTTCCGATACGGCCTGCAGCGGCGGCAGAATTTGTCCAGTTCAACTTGAATCCATCCGGATTCGCATCTGTCTTGTTCAAAATCGTTTCACCATGCGTGAAGATATTAAACGAAGGCAGTTCCCCTTTCTCTTCGAGGAGGGCCGCTTGGAAGCGACGTTCGTAAAGGCGATTGGCCAGCGCGATGGCCATCGAACCCTCAGATTCAATCCCTCCATCGTGGCCACTGGAGCATCCAACCGGATTCAGGTACACTGTTGATACATTGTTGGTTGGATTTGTATCAATTTCTGTACCCGTGACCGAAGCGGTATTCACTACAATTGCCGGTGCGTTAGCGTTTACCGTTGCTTGCAATTGAAGGGTAACGTTCTGGCCGCCTGTCAGAGTTCCGATGGTCCACCGTCCAGTTGCAGGGTTATACGATCCTTGCGTTGCCGTTGAACCGAAGTACGAAAGACCAGTTTGTAGAAGGTCTGTGACCACCACATTGGTCGCTGTGGTGCCAATGGTATTGTTTGTAGCAGTGATACTGAACGTTACCAAGTCACCATTCTGCGGTTGATATTTGTTTGCAACCTTTCGAATACTCAGGTCAAGTCCTTGCGGTCCAGAAATAACTACAACAACTGGAGGCGTCACATTGTCATTCGGGTTTGTATCCGGATTATCGGAAAGAACCGAAGCTACGTTAGCAATTTGGGTTCCGGCATTGAGTCCTTCATTTGTTTTAACCCGCAGCACAAAGAGCGTCGTACCAACAGGGACATTCGACGCCCGAAGCGTCACCACGCCGCGCGTACCCACAACTGGTGTTTGAACACTCCAACCTCCTATTGCCCCTGTAAGCGCTACAAAGGTTGTATTGGCTGGGATAACATCCTGAACAATCACATTTTGTGCTACCGAAGGTCCGGCATTGGTTACCGAAAGGGTATAATCAATCGTTCCACCCGGTGCAACCTGTGAGGCATTTGCTACCTTTGTAATCGAGAGATTAGCCAGTTGGAGCGGTGTATTCACTACGGTTACCGTTACCGAAGTATTATCCGACGGATTCGGGTCGTTACTGGTAGAAGCAACTGTTGCACCATTAATTACCGCTTGGCCATTGGTTGTACTTGCCGATACTCTGGTTGTCACGATAAACGTAAAGGAGCCTACAGGGAAGGATGGAGCAGTCATTTTTATCTGACCACTGGTACCAACCGATGGCGTGGTGATGCTCCAACCACTTGGCACATTACTGATGCTTTGGAAGTTGGCATTTGCTGGCAGGTTATCCGCTACAACCGGATTTACCGCCGTATCCGGACCTTGGTTGATCACAGTAATCAGGTACGTCTGGATACCATTCACTTCCACCGGATTGGGCGATGCCGTTTTGATCACCGTCAAGTTTGCCGTACTACTGGTAGGTATTCCAGTTACTATGGTAACGGTAGTGGTTCCGTTGTTTCCCGGATTAGGATCGGGCGTAGTGGAAGAAGCCGTTACATTATTAATCAGTGCCGTATTGGCAGGCGTGGTTGGCGCTACTTTTACGATAAGAGACATGGTTACGGTTCCGATTGGCATAGACGCCGTTCTGAAGATAACACTGCCTGGGATCGAAGTATCTGCGGTCCAGTTTGTGGGCAGGTTTGTAAAACTCTCCAAGACAGTATTGGAGGGCAATACGTCTGTTACCACTACATTCTGAGCAACAGCAGGCCCCGCATTGGTAACCGTTAGGTTATACGTGAGGGTTGCTCCCGGAAGAACCGTGCCCGATAGCGCAGTTTTCACCACAGATAGATCCGAGAACTTAGGCCCTTGTACCGTGGTAGTGGTGGTAGAGCTATTGTTATTCGGGTTTGGATCTGGGTTTCCACCAGTTGTACTAACACTTGCGGTGTTTGCGATAATAGTTCCATCAGCCACTTGTCCGCCAACTCGGCCCGTAATGTTAATGGTAACAGTACCTTGGGCAAAGTTTGGCGTGCTCATGGTTATGGTTCCATTCGTACCCAATGCTGGTAGCGTAAGATTCCAGCCTTGTGGTGCATTAGAGGCACTTACAAAAGTCAGTTCACCAGGCAAGGCATCCGTTACCGTCACATTGGAAGCAGCAGAAGGCCCAGAGTTGGTAATCGTCAAGGTGTAGGTAATTAAGCCACCCGGCTCAACCGTAGGTGTACCAGTGGTCTTTGTCACCGAGAGATCGGGACCCGTTACCGTTTTAATGGTCGTTGTCTCGGTGTCCGAGTTATTGTTCAAGTTGGTTTCGGATGTTGTGGAAGAGTTCACCACCGCCGTATTGGTAATGATGGCTCCATCTGCCAATCCGGCATTCACCCGAACCAGAACATTAAAGTTAGAGACACCACCTGCCGGAATAAAGGAGTTGGCAAGTGTAAGCGTTCCGCTTCCACCCACTGGAGGCAGATTCGTAATGGTCCATCCAGCCGGAAGGTTGTTTAGACCCACAAAGGTGGTATTCGCAGGAATCGCGTCCGAGATGGTCACGTTTTGTGCCGCATCCGGTCCATTATTCGTAACCTTAACGATATAGGTGATGGTTCCACCCGGAGCGACCGGATCGTTCACGTCACTCTTGTCAATAGTAAGGTCTGTCGTTCCTGGCGGCGGAATCTTTATATAAGTCTGCGCCGAGGAATTATTATTAAATGGATTCGGATCGCCCGTAACAGCACCAATGCCGATACCGTTCAAGACAGCCGTTCCCGGAACCGCGTTTCCGTCCACTGTTGCCCGAACCGTAAAGCTAAAGTAGCCCGGTGCAAAACTCGACGTAGAGAGTTGAAGGTTTCCTTTCCCACCTACTGCAGGTTGCGAAACAACCGACCACCCTGATGGCAATCCAGAGACCGATTGGAAGTTTAGGGTATTGGGAAGTGGATCATTAATGACCACACTCCGCGCTGTATCCGGGCCTAAGTTTGTCACAGTGACGGTATAAGTGATGGTTCCATTTGCATCTACAGGGTCGGGGCTATCGGTCTTGGCAATTTGCAGATCGGCCTGTGCGGTCGGTGTCCCCGGCGTATTGGTTGTTACGGTCGAGGCATTGTTCAACGGATTCGGATCGGGTGTAATACTATTGATGAATGCCGTGTTTGCAATAACATCACCCGTAGGAGTATTTGCATCTACCTCGCCAATGATATCGAAGGAGAAGGATCCTACCGGGAAGTTAGCCGCAGTAAGCCGAACGATACCATTTGTACCAACGGTTGGTACACCGAGTGCCCATCCGGCAGGTGCATTCACCACACTCGAGAAGCGAAGGTTCCCCGGCAACACATCGGTGATGGTCACATTACTTGCCGTAGAAGGGCCAGCATTACGTACCGTAAGCGTGTACTTCAACTGGTTTCCAGGAGTTACTGGGTCCGGAAAGTCCGACTTGATAATGCTAAGGTCAGCACCGCTTCCGCCCACTTGGGTGGTTTGTGTTGCGATGTTGTTAGAAGCATCTGGGTCGTTGGTCTCCGAAGTTACAATGGCATTATTCACCAAGAGGGTACCTTCCGGAATGGCAGCATTCACGTCCACAACCACTTGGAAGGCAAAGTTACCGGGCTGAACCGTTGCACAGGCAAGCAAGAGAGAGCCATTTGTCCCAACTTGTGGTGTATTCGCGTTACATCCTACGGGAACGCCACTTACCGAACGGAAGACGACTCCAGAAGGCAAGGTATCCGTCACCTTCACATTTTGTGCAGAATCGGGTCCGGCATTGTTCACCGTAATGGTATAAGTAATGGATTCTCCCGCACGTACAGGGTCACGGTCATCTTGTTTCTGGATTGAAAGATTGGCCACACCCGGACGTTGTTCGATGGTCGTCGTTACGGTACTGGTATTATTTACCGTATTCTGATCCGGTGTGGAGGAAGTAGCCACAACCGTATTGACCACGGCAGTTCCAGCTACGGCATTGTTTGCCACCTTCACCGTTATCTGTACTTGGAACGAACCCGGAGCAAAACTTGCTGTAGAGAGCAAAATGCTTCCAGAAGTACCCGCTTGCGGCGTAGATGCGGTCCACGAACCCGGTACACCAGTGATAGAAACAAAGGAAACATTGGCAGGCAAGACGTCCGAAACTTCCACGTTTTGGGCAGAAATGGTTGCACTGTTGTTCGCTACCAGAATCGAATAGGTAATGTTATTGCCTGGTTGCGCGGTCGCTGGACCAAGCTTCGTCACAGAGATATCGGCCCGATTCTGTGGCTCACCAATCATAGTTTCCACAACACTGGAATTATTCGACGGATTCGGATCTATCGTCGTAGAGAGCACCGTAGCGACGTTATTCACGGAGGAAGGACTGGTTGCCGCGTTGTCCACCAATGTGTTGATGTTAAAGGTATAAGAGCCTAATGGCACATTTGCCGCAGTCAACACCACCTGACCTGAAGCTCCAGCTGCGGGTTGCGCCAGAACGGTCCAGCCAGCAGGTACATTGGCAACCGATACAAACTTTAGCGAAGCAGGTAGAATATCCGTTACACGAACGTTTTCTGCCGGATTCGGGCCAATGTTCGTAACCGTAATTGTATAATTAAGTGTCTGACCTGGCGATACTTTTGTCGCCGAAGCCACCTTCAGAATGCTGAGGTCAGATACTTGTCCGTTCTTAATCAAGGTAGTTTCAGTATCGGTATTGTTATCCGGATTCGGGTCGAAACTCGAAGCCGAAACAGCCGAAACATTCGTCAAAAGCGCATTATCCGGAACCGTTTGATCCACTTTGGTCCCTATGGTGAAGGTAAATGAACCTACCGGGAAGTTAGAAGCGGTAAGACGAATATTGCCACCTTGTCCAATGCTGGGTGTTGTTACATTCCAGTTGCTTGGAACACCACTCAGGTTTTGGAAGGTCATAAAGGCAGGTAGCGCATCCACCAATACGACATCGGTTGCCGTAGCAGGTCCAGCATTGGTAACTGTTATCGTATAAGTGAGAGTTTCACCTGCTTTCACTGGATCAACCAAATCAAACTTGGTTACCCGAAGATCTGCAGCAAAGACTGGAGACTCTTGGCGCACCAAAGTGGTGGCCGTTGATGTGTTATTGTCTTTGTTCGGATCCGGTAAACTTCCACTAATGGTTGCCGTGTTGTATAAAAGCGTCCCATCCGCAAGGTTTGAAGCCACATTGACCGAGATGGTAACGGTGGCAAAGCCCATTTGTAACGTTGGGTTAGACAGTACCACACTACCCGTTCCACCTACAGGCGGAGCCGAGATAGACCATCCAGTTGGCGGATTGACTTGTACCGAGGCAAAGGTGGTATTGCTGGGTAATACATCCGTCAACAAGACATTTTGTGCCGTTGCCGGACCTGCATTCGTAAGTTGCAGCGTATAGGTCAATATGCTTCCTGGCTTCACCGGATCCGACTGATCTACTTTTTGGATTTGCAGATCGGCGGCTTGTTCCAATGGTTTGTCGGAAACCGTTGTTGTTGTTTTGTCGCTGTTGTTGTCTGCCTTTGGATCTGGTGTAGTAGTGGTTACCGAAGCAAGGTTTTCAAGTTCGGTTCCAACGGTTACATTCGAATTCACTTTGGTTCTTACAACGAAGGTAGCGACCGAGCCAGCAGGCATGGTTGCCGTTGTCGCAGCAATTCGGCGTGCGGCCGTATTTGCCTGACTTGTATTCACTGTCCACCCTGAAGTTGGGTACACGTCCACGCTTTGGAACGTAAGACCATTCGGCAAGATATCCGAGATTTCCACGTTATCGGCAGTATCTGGCCCGGCATTAACCACCGAGATCGTATAGACCAAGTCGTCACCAGGTTTAACGGGGTCATTTTGGTCAATCTTGGTAATTTGAACATCGGCAGCACGGGTCCCACTAAGCGGCGTTACGGTTACTTGGGCCTTGGCTGGCGTAGGGTCTTGTTCGTTCAACTTGGTTACAGCCACAAAGTTGATATCCGGCGTAGCGTTTGTCACCGTAGCAGTGACTTTCAGTTTCTTGGCCTGACCACTCAGTAATTGACCTAACGACCAAACATGGGTAGCCGTATTGTATGCCCCTGTTTCCGGTGTAGCGCTTATAAACGTAATATTCGCCGGGAGCACATCAGATACTTCAATTCCGGTAGCAGGTGCTGGCCCACGGTTCGAAAGGGTAATCTCAAACTCAACCGTATCTCCTACTTTTGGCGTTGGGTTATTCACGGTTTTTGACAGCTCAAGATCGGCTACTGGGATAGGTGCACCAGCGCAGAACTGTGCAACAGCCCCATTATTAGACAGGTTGCTATCTGCGGGTGTAGAGCCAAATACCTTAGCAACATTCGCATAACATCCCGCTTCATTGGCTTTTACCGTAATTTCGAGCGTTTGACTATCACCAGCCTTCAGCGTTCCTGCATTCCAAATTCCAGTTGTGCTATTGAAACTGGATGCTGGATTTGCAGAGACCAACTGAACGCCTGTTGCCGGAAGGACATCATCCACCGTCACATTGGTGGCATCAACCGAACCCACATTCGTTACAACCAACTTGAAGGTTACATTGTCACCTTTGTTTACGCGGTTTGCACCTGAGACAAACTTCTGCATAAAGAGATCAACACCATTAGATGGATCCACCTTCGGGACCACCGTAACATACGCTGTGTTGTTATCCGGATTTGTGTCTTGCTGATTTACTTTGGTCAATGTAACAATATTCGTAGATACGGAATAGGTATTTACCTGTACATCTAATGTCAACGATTTCGTCTGGTTAGCAGTAAGTGAACCCACATTCCATTTTACCAACGTCCCAACCGCCGTCACATCCGGGTTCGATACCGGAACAAGATTTAGGCCTGCTGGCAAGATGTCTTCCAACACCACGCCTGTTGCTGCAGTTGTGCTATTGTTGCGTGCTGTAATCGTAAAGCGAACCACTTCCCCAAACTTCGGCTCCAATTTATCTGCCGATTTTGTTACAGCAATATCCACTTGATCCGCCGGACAATCCACACAGATAGAAACATTATCCGAGTTATTGTTTGGATTTGGATCCGTCTGATCCCCACGAACCGTCGCTACGTTGGTTTTTGAACCACCCAAAAGCGTTTTCGCGGTGATGGTGTAGGTAAGTGGCGGTGCATTTGCAGCCAACGTCGGAACGGTCCAAGTAACGGTATTGGTCGCACTATTATATACACCCGCTGGACTGGATGAGATATACTGTAAGTCGCTGCTGGAAGGCAGTACATCCGATACCAGAAGGTTTGTCGCAGTTCCAGGACCGAGGTTTCGAACGGTTAGCGTAAACGTTATGGTCTCGTTCAGTCCAGGCTTGTCTTTACTGACCGACTTTTGAATCTGCAAGTCTGCCGAGACTCCAGGAGCAATTACGGCAATTGCTTGGTTATTTGCAGGATTGGTATCTGTTTGATCTACCCCAACGAGGGTTGCAATATTGGCAATGCGTTCAGAGGTATTCACCAATGCTGTAATCACCAATTGGCCTTTATTGGCTGCACCAGGCTGGAGTGTTCCTACATTCCAAATTCCCGTTACCGGGTCGAAAGTCCCTTTCGTCGAAGATACATTCGTGAGGGTAAGGCCATTTGGCAAGGCATCACTTACACGGACATTGGTGGCGGTGACAGCACTCAGGTTGGTTGCAGAGACGGTAAACTTAACCGTATCCCCGACCTTTGGAGAAGCAACATCTACAGTCTTTTCAATGGCAATATCAACCGACTGAATCGGCGTAATCCGTGCAAAATCACTGGCGGGTGTAGGATCTATTTGGTCTAAGCCACTCACCAATGCAAAGTTAATGACCGATTGAGCGCTTTCTACCTTAACAGTCAAACTCAAGGTTTGTGATTGTCCCGGATTCAACGTACCAACCGTCCAGAGACCTGTGTTTTTGTCGTATGTACCCGCTGTTAGGGATTGCGAGACATAGCTTACCCCTGTTGGCAATAAGTCGGTTACTTTAACACCTGTTGCTTGTCGGGTACTGGCATTTGAAACAACAATAGTAAAGGTAACATTTTCACCCACAGAAGGCGTTTCACGGTCCACGGTTTTGTCCAAGAGCAGGTCCACAACCGCCTGACTGGAGATCACTGCCGAAGCCTCATTATTTGAAGGAACCGGATCAGTTTGGTTACCTGTAATGGAAGCAGTGTTGGTAATGGTTCCCGTGAGATCCAGTACTTTTGCCACAATTTCCATCTGGACTTTTTGTCCGGCTTGCAAATTCCCTACATCCCAGATATTATCGTTATTGGCTGGGTTATAGCTCACATTCGAAGCCGACACGAACTGTAATCCAGCAGGCAAAATATCCGTTACCCGAACCCCCGTTGCATTAGCTGGGCCATCATTGGAGGCAGTTATCGTAAAGCGAACATTTTCACCCACTTGCGGAGCCAGTTTATCCACCACTTTAAAGATTTGCAAATCCGCATTCTGAACCGTACCACAAGCAGTTCCAGCACAGAAGGTTGCACGGGCTTCGTTGTTGTATTCCAATAGATCGGATTGATCGCCACGAACCGTAACCGTGTTCGGGAAGATGCCATCACTTGTCGGAATCCCAACGATCTGCATAACAACCGCTTCTCCTACGGCCATATTGCCAATACTCCATGTACGGGCAACACCTGTTCCGGTAATCGTCCCCCGACTCGGCGTAGCCAAGGTAACATTATAATTTGCAGGTAATTGATCGGTTAATACAACCCCAGTAGCAGGAGCAGGGCCATTGTTACGAACAGTTACCGTAAACGTCACGACATCCCCAACGGCATTCGCCACTTTATCTACCACCTTGGTCACAGCCAAATCGGTAAATTGGGTGGTTCCACAGCCTGTTCCAGCACAAATGGTGGCCGAAGCCTGATCATCTTCGTCCGGATTTGAGTTGCCCGGCGTCGAGTCTGGATCACGTTGGTTCATCGCCGAAACTTGTGCAATGTTTTCGTAGCGACCATTGGCTGTAACCGTCACCACCATTTGTAAAGTGGCGCTTTCATTTCGTGTCAGCGAACCAACATTCCATTCGGGAGCGGCCCAAGTCCCTTTAGTCGTAGATACACCCGTAACTGTCAAACCAGCAGGTACAAAATCCTGAACACGGACATTGGTGGCCGTATTAGGTCCATCATTGGTTACGGTAACCGTAAAGGTTACTTGTTCACCAACCTGGGTCACCACTTTATTGGCCGATTTGGTGAGGCGAACATCTGCAGCCTCAACCGGGTTGAGGGTGACGGTAAAGGCATTATTACCACCCACTGGGTCGGTTTGATCAAGGCGTTCAATCACGGCTGTATTGGAAATGGTCGCCGTGCTGTTTGCCGTCATTACAATATTGTAGAACACCCGTTCGCCCACTTTAAGTAGTGGAATGGTTACTGCCCATTTAGGTGTTCCAGCGTTATCGAATGCCCCTCCCGTAGCCGTGCGGTATGTTAATCCGGTTGGAATAACATCATTTACTTTTACATCGGTTGCATCAGACGGCCCATTATTATAAACTTCAATCGTGAAGGTCACATTTTCGCCCACATTCGGAATCGGATTATTTACCGATTTACGAACGCCAACGTCTGCAAAGTTCACGGCACAGCCAGAACCCGCGCATACTTTTGCGGACGAGCTATCGTTAGACGGGTTTGGATCCGCAGGAGAGGATGCCGAACGGATAGCCGTGTTGGTAAAGTTGCCATTTGCAGAAACATTTGCAACCACCGTCAATACGCGGCTTTCGCCTACGGCCAATGCGCCCACATCCCAAACACCACCTGCATAAGTTCCTTGAGTCGCCGAGGATTGAACCAACGTTAGACCCGTTGGTAGGGTATCACCCACTTTCACTCCGGTCGCAGCTTGAGGACCATTGTTGGTGACAGCAACCGTAAAGGTCACATTTTCGCCCACATTCGCAACGGTCTTGCTTACATACTTTTCAACCTTAATATCCGCTTGTGGCGTATTGGGGTTGATGGTTGCCGAATCCTCATTATTGGAACGTACAGGATCGGTTTGATCCAGCCCGATGACCCGGACCGAGTTAATGATCTCGCCGACTTGATCTACGCGAACTTCAATTCGATACGTCTTACTTTCACCATTCTTAAGCAAGGGTATTGTTATAGCCCATGTGCGGTTTGCATTGTTATACGTACCGCCCGTAGCGGCTTTATAGGTCAGGCCAGCGGGAATCACATCGTTCAGCACCACATTTGTGGCATCAAATGGCCCATTATTTTTAACCACAATGTTGTACAATACCGATGCACCTACCTCCGGTGTAATGGTTCCACTGACCACTTCTTTATCCACCGCTACATCTGCTACCTGAGCAGAACAAGAAGGGCCAGCACAAACAGTCGCTTCTGATTGGTCGTTTGCGTTCACAGGATCCGTCGGTGACGAGGAAAGCCGTGTAGCAACATTGGTTGTAGTCCCATTTTGTGTCGCATTCCCAACGATTTTCAGGTTCACGGTCTGATTCACCGCGAGGTTTCCAATCGTCCATACACCCGTTGCAGCATTGTACGTGCCTGCACTTGGGCTGGCCGATATGAACGTCATGCTACCAGGCAACTTATCACTCACGGAGACATTCGTTGCGGCAGTCGGCCCATTGTTGGTGACCAAGATGGTGAAGGTTACGTTTTCTCCGAGGTTAACCGCTGCTTTGTCTGCACTTTTCAGAACCTCAATATCTGCAACCGGACCTTGTGGGTTTACGATGGCGAAGTCACTGTTATTAGAGGTTACTGGATCTGTTTGATCTAACGAGGTGATGTTCACAACGTTTGTTAAGGTTCCTGCCGCATCCACCTGGGCTTCAATGAAGAAACGCTTGGTTTCTCCTGCACCTATAAATGGCTGAGTATAAGACCAAGTACGAATCCCAGCATTGTATGCACCTTTTGTTGCGCTTACAAAGGTCAGTCCAGCAGGTAATGGATCGCTCACCACCACATTGGTCGCATCGAAAGGACCTCGGTTATACAGGTCAATGGTAAAAATCACCTTGCTTCCTACGGAAGGACTCAAGTCAGAGACGCCTTTTGTAATGCCAACATCCGCAAATTGACCACCACATCCTGTTCCTGCACAAACAGTTGCACGAGAAACATCATTCGATGCGTTCGGATCAGTTGGAGATGACGCAGTACGGGTTGCCGTATTGACGAAGCTACCTGAAGTAGCCACATTGGCCACAATCGTCAGCACCTTACTTTCTCCAACCACGAGGTCTCCAATTGCCCATTGCCCATTACCCGAATTGTAGGTTCCGGAAGACGCAGAGGCCGCCGAAAGGGAGAGGCCGCTCGGCAACAAGTCCGTCAGTACAACACCCGTAGCATTGTTTGGTCCAAGGTTTTTGGCAACAATGGTAAAAGTTACTTTGTCTCCTACATTTGCAACGGCTTTATCTACGGTTTTTTCAACCGCAATATCGGACGCGAAACGGACCAATGATACGGGATCAGCACTACCACAGGCATTTGCACCGAGGCTGCTACCACTGGCTTCCGCACAGGCTTTGTTGGTAAAAGGCCCAACATTGGTACTTCCGTTGGTTTGTATATTGGTCGTAAACTCAAATGTAACACTTGCATTTGGATCCAAATAATTGCTTGGATTTTGCAGTAAGACATCTGGATTTACATTTCCGTCATACAAGACATTGGGGGTCAAGTTAAAGGTCCCTGCAGATCCAACGATTGCGGGTTTTCCAGGTACCGTAACAGTGAAAGTAGCTGGGAAAACATCTGGGATAAGACGGTCGGTAAGACGGACATTGGTCACCCGAACAGTTCCCGGGTTTGTTACCGTAATCCGATATTTTACATCCATCGAGCCATCAGCCTTTTGAATTGGTGCGCCTGCCACAGTCTTAAACACGTTTATCAGCGGTACACCAAATCCAAAGGTTGTTGAAGCAACACCTACCACTTTTTGCCCGGTTGGTGCTGTTCCATCCACATTCGTGGTATTCGTGTAATCCGCGCTCGAAGCAGGAACCACTCCGTTCACTGTAAAGGTAATGGTTGCAGTAGCCCCTTTTGGTAAGGATGCCCCTGGAGCAAGTAGATTTACCGAACCGCTATTCTTCCCATTATATGATGGATTAAAGGTTCCTGTACCTGCCGTAAATTGAACCGTTCCACCTGAAATGCTACTATAATCACCCGCGATAGGTCTGGCGGTGTTAATGAAAGTATTCACCAGGTCGTCGGTTACATTCAAGTTGGTCAAGTCCGTATTTCCAGTATTCACTACCTGAATTTGGAAAGTCACACTATTGCTATTGGAAGCCGTTGTGATATTGGTCACCCTTTTGGTAACAGCCAAAGCGGGATTTTCCGAGACAATAGCTGTCGAGACCGTATTTGAAGTGACCGGAGAAGTCGGATCTTCTGGAGAAGAGGCCACTGCTACATTGTTCAATACCGTGTTTTCAAGACCAGTTGGAATAATACCCGAAATTACAATGCGGATTTCTTGGTTCGGATCGAGCGGCATGGCACTAACCGAAGCAGAGGTCATATTCAACGTTCCTGGCCAAGGCGATACGACAGCGCCATTGTTAATACGGTACGATGTATTTGTCAGCCCGATGTTATCGGTCAGGTTGATTGTATTAGCACGCGACGTACCATTATTCCGCACAATCAAGGTATAGCTGAGTTGGTCACCCACTTTAGCGCTTGATTTATCAACCAATTTAGACAGTGCAATGTCGGCACCACCCAAAATGGTTTGCACGATATTGGATTGTTTTGGCCCCGTCGGATCGTTCGGCGAGGAGACCGTTGCCACGTTGTTCAGTACCGATCCCGAAGGCAGGCTTGGAATCAACCCACGAATAAAGATGGTTACAGAGCCATTGGCCGCCAGATTAGGGATATTAATGCTATTACCGGCAGGCCAGGCGGTTCCGGCAGTCGGATACACAAAGTCCGAATTAACATTATAACGAGCATTTGTTAGCAACAAGGCATCATTCACCACCACATTAGTCGCTGTTACACTGCCTTGATTGGTAACCGTTATTCGATAGAGTAATTCATCACCCGCTTGTGCAGAAGATTTATTTACATCTTTCACAATCACCAAATTCGCACCACCAATAACGGTTTGTACGTTTGGCGACTGAACCGGGCTCGTCGGGTCTTGCGGAGAAGAAGCCTGTGCTACGTTGTTGATCACGGTACCAGCCGTCGTATTAGATGGAATCGTTCCGGTAATGGTGATGGTCATGCTCTCGCCAGAAACCAGGCCAGCAGTTGGCGTGATAACTACAGAACCCGTCCAAGCACCACTTGTAGGCGTTCCACCATTTACCGTATAGGTCGGATTTTGGAGCGCCAAGGCTGGCCCATCGTCAACGGTTACGGTATTGGCCGTTGCATTTCCGTTGTTCTTAACGGTCAAGGTATAGGTCAGGCTTTGACCAGCCGCCGCAGTGGCTTTGTCTGCTGTTTTCGTAATCACCAAATCTGCCGCGTTCACAACCGATCTAACTGGCGCCGAGGCCTGCTGACCATTTGGATCTTGTGGTGAAGAAACAGTAGCAACGTTTTCCAAAACCGAACCCGACGGTATGTTCGAGGGCACAAGGCCGCGAATAAAGACCGTTGTAGCAGCATTTGGAGCCAAGGCAGGTATGGTCAGGATGTTGCTCGCTGGCCAAGCCGTTCCAGTTGTTGCATAATTAAAGTCCGCATTCAGGTTGTACTTCGGATTAGTCAACGGAACAGCATCTGCAAGTGTCACCGAAGTGGCCGTGGCCGTCCCTTTATTCGTAACCGTCACCCGATACATCACCTCATCCCCTACTTGTACCGCTGTTTTGTCCACGTCTTTCACAATGCTGAGTTGAGCCGCACCCACAACCGTTTGTACTGGTGCAGACTGTTTTGGCCCTGTTGGGTCTTGTGGCGAGGACACCTGTGCAATGTTTTGTAAGATCGTTCCAGCCGCTGCACCTGAAGGAATGGTTCCGGTGATGGTCAAGGTCAGGGTTTCGTTCGATACCAAACCAGCCGTTGGTGTCACCACCAAAGAACCTGTCCAAGCTCCCGATGTTGGCGTTCCGCCGATCAGGGCATAGGTCGGATTGGTTAGGGCAAGTGCATTGGTATCATCTATCGTCAGGGTATTAACAACACCTGTTCCGTTATTGGTTACGTTAATCGTATAGGTCAACTGATCACCCGCTTGAGCCGCCGTCTTATCCACCGCCTTCGTGATGCGCAAGTTTCCACCACCAACGACCGTCTGAACCGTCGGAGAATTGACAGGGCTTGTTGGGTCTTGCGGCGAGGTCACCTGAGCGGTATTGTTGATTACGGTTCCGATAGGCGTATTGGCAGCAATCGTTCCGCGAATCGTAACCGTCATCGAGGCTCCAGAAGCCAAGCCGCCCGTTGGCGTAAATACAGTTGAACCTGTCCAGTTTCCACTTGCGGGCGTTGCACCACTTGCCGTAAACGTTGGGTTACTAATGGAGACCGGATCGTTCAGGGTGATGGTATTGGCCGTCGCATTTCCATTGTTGGTGATGGTAAGGGTATAAACCAATTCCTCACCCACATTGGCTGCCACTTTATTCACCGTTTTATTCACGGCCAAGTCTGCTGCATTAACCACCGTTTGGACCTTGGGCGATTGTGCGGGACTCGTCGGATCGTTCGGCGAGGATGCTTGTGCGATGTTCTCTAAAATCGCGCCCGGTACTACATTCGGAATACGTCCACGAATATAGATGGTAGCCGAAGCGCCCGGTGAAAGAGAGGTGGGCAACGTAATACTTGCATTGCTCGGCCAAGTGGTTCCGGCGGTTGCATATGCAAAATCAGCCCCTATATTGTATTTCGGATTCGTCAACGGCACATCATCGTTTACCACCACATTATTAGCGGTTGCGGTACCTTGGTTGGAAACCGTCACCACATAAAGGATCATATCCCCAGTAGCAGCAGCAGTTTTATTTACCGTTTTGGCTACCACCAAGTCTGCCGCGCCAATAACCGTTTGCACATTTGGCGACTTAACCGGAGCCGTTGGGTCTTCAGGCGAAGACACTTGTGCAACGTTATTGATAACCGTTCCGATGGGGGTATTCGTTGGAATAAGTCCTGTAATCGTGACAGTCATGCTCTCGTTCTGCACCAAGCCACCTGTCGGAATCAGGTTGATGATTCCAGTATAATTCCCACTCGCTGGGGTTCCACCCGTTACCGTAAAGGTTGGGTTCGTCAGCAGTACCGAGTCTTCCAAACGAACGGTATTTGCTGGGGCATTTCCGTTGTTGGTAATGGTCAGCGTATAGGTTAACCGATCACCCGCTTGTGCAGCAGATCTATCAACGGCTTTCGTAACTGTAAGGTCTGCAGCATTAATCACCGTTTTCACAACGGGAGATTGCGCTGGCCCTGTCGGATCATTGGGCGATGACGCTTGTGCGATGTTTTCAATCACACTTCCAGCAGGAACAGCCGGAATCAGACCACGAACATAAACCGTTGTACTGGCTCCAGCGGCCAAATTCCCCAAACCTATGGTATTGGTTGTGGGCCACGCCGTGCCACCTGCTGGGTAGCTCAAGTCCGCCCCCACATTGTATCGTGCAGAACCAATCGAGAGGTTATCGGTCAATTGGACACTCGTAGCAGTTGCCGTTCCGGTATTGGTTACGGTAATCACATAGCGCAATTGGTCACCGGATTGTGCCGCCGATTTATCCACCGATTTTTGCACCACCAAGTCCGCCGCACCAATCACCGTTGTTACCGTATTGGATGGGTTTGGATTCGATGGATCTGTAGGCGAGGAAGCCTGTGCGGTATTCGGGATGACGGAGCCAGCTGGCGTATTCGTTGGGATCAGCCCGCGCACAAAGACCGTAACAGCCGCATTGGGTGCTAAGTTCGAGAGGCTAACCGTATTATTAGTTGGCCATGCCGTTCCACCCGTTGCATAAGCAAAGTCTGCTCCCACATTATACCTAGCAGTAGTCAATGGTAGTGCATCGGTCAGGGTTATACCTGTTGCGGTAGCGGTTCCTTTGTTCGTAACCGTAATCTTGTAGAGCAGTTCGTCTCCGGCTTGAGCGGCGGTTTTGCTCACCTCTTTAAATACCGTAAGGTCTGCCGCACCAATTACCGTCGTAACGGTTGGCGAGGTTTTGGTTCCTTTCGGGTCTTGCGGAGAAGAAACTTGTGCCGAGTTTGGAATGGAAGTCCCAGCAGGAACGTTGGAAGGAAGATTGCCCGTAATCACCAATGTCATGCTCTCGCCCGATACAAGGCCACCTGTTGGCGTAATGTTCAGACTTCCCGTCCATACTCCACTTGCGGGTATGCCGCCTGTAAGGGTAAAGGTTGGATTTTGAAGCGCCGAAGTTGCTTGAGCATCATCCACTTTTACCGAATTTGCGGCAGCGGTTCCATTGTTTGTTACCGTAATCGTATAGATCAATTGGTCTCCGGCTTGTGCAACCGATTTATTCACCGCTTTCACAATGACAAGATCGGCACCACCAACAACGGTATTGACCTCCGGGCTGGTTACAGGACTGGTTGGGTCTTGCGGCGACGAGGCTTGCGCCGTATTCGATATCACCTTTCCAGCGGTCGTATTTGCAGGAATTGTTCCGGTTATCACCACCGTCATACTCTCGCCCGGAACCAACCCGCCCGTTGGTGTAACGGTCAGACTTCCAGTCCAAGTGCCGGAGGCAGGTGTTCCACCATTTACGGTATAAGACACGTTTTGTAATTCGGAAGCCGCTTGTGCGTCATCCACTTTCACCGATGCAGCAGCCGCGACACCATTATTGGTAATCGTGAGCGTATAGGTTAGGATGTCACCTGCTTGGGCGGCGGCTTTGTCCACCTTCTTATCAATCACCAAATCCGCGACACCAATAATGGTCTCCACCGTCGGAGACTTCTTCGGATCGCCCGGATCTTGTGGGGAGGAAACTTGTGCCGTGTTTTTGATACTTGTTCCAGGCGCTGTTGTCGCCGGAATAATACCAACAATCGTAATTGTCATGCTTTCGCCAGCCACCAATCCACCTGTCGGCGTGATAACCAACGAACCAGAAGTGGGCCATGCACCCGCAGCAGGTGTTCCACCATTAACAGTATAAGTTGGATTGCTGAGTGCCAATACACCCGGATCATCGAGCGTCACCGTATTTGCGGACGAGGTTCCGTTATTCGTCACCGTAATTGTATAAACCAATTGGTCTCCTACTTGAGCGGCGGTTTTGTTTACCGTCTTATTCACACTCAAGTTCGCACCACCGACAACCGTTTGAACAGTCGGCGATTGGTTTGGACTGGTCGGGTCTTGCGGCGACGAGACTTGCGCGGTATTCGGAATGACGGTACCTGGTGTAGTCGTAGCCGGAATCGTTCCTTTGATAACTATGGTCATGCTCTCGCCCGGAACCAAATCACCTGTTGGGGTGATGTTCAGGCTGCCCGTCCATGTTCCAGAAGTTGGCGTTCCACCTGTTACGGTATAAGTTACGTTTTGCAACGAAGCAACCACTTGCGGATCATCCACCAAAACCGTTTTCGCATTTGCAGTACCATTATTGGTGACGGTAAGGGTATAGGTTAATTGATCACCAACCTGTGCGTTTGCTTTGTCAACGGTTTTGTTTACCGTAAGGTCTGCTGCCCCAATGACCGTTTGGACTTCTGGGGATTGCACCGGACTGGTTGGGTCTTCGGGCGAGCTTACTTGTGCTACGTTTGGAATAACCGTTCCCGGAGCAGTTGTTGTTGGAATTGTTCCAGTGATCAACACTGTCATCACTTCGTTTGGAACCAGACCACCTGTTGGAATAAGGTTGATGGTTCCAGTAAAGGTACCACTCGCTGGGACGCCACCCGTTACCGTAAACGTTGGATTTTGCAATGCGAGTGCTCCAGCATCATTCAGCGTAATGGTATTGGCTGTCGCATTTCCGTTATTCCTGATTGTAATGGTATAGGTTAAGACATCTCCCGCATTCGCTGCATTTTTATTTACGGTTTTATCCACCACCAAATCTGCGGCGTTAATGACCGTTTGCACAGGATTAGACTTTTCGGAACCATTAGGATCATTGGGTGAAGAGGCCTGCGCAATGTTTTGCAAAACTGATCCAGGCGGTACTGCCGGAACCAAACCACGAATATAGATCGTAGCCGTTGCATTCGGAGCCAATGCTGTCGGAAGGGTGATCGTTCCCGGCCACGCCGTTCCAGCCGTAGCATAGTTAAAGTCTGCACCAATTGCATACTTCGGTGTGGAAAGCGGTACGGCATCGGTAACGGATACGTTGGTAGCGGTAGCCGTTCCTTGATTTTTCACCACGATCTTATACATAAGTTGATCGCCCGGTTGCGCCGCTGTTTGACTCACCTCTTTGGTGACCACCAAATCTGCTGCTCCAATCACGGTTTGAACAGGTGTAGATGTTACTGGACTCGTTGGGTCTTCCGGCGAGCTTACTTGTGCCGTATTGGGGATAATGGTTCCCGGAGCGGTACTGGCAGGAACCGTTCCCGAAATATAGACCGTGATACTTTCCCCTTTCTTAAGAGGATTTACCGGTGTAAAGGTCAATTGACCTGTCCACGCAGCAGGTCCAGTGGGAGCCGCATTGACTGCGGTATAAGTCGGATTCTGTAAGGCCATTGCGCCTGCGTCACTCACCAAGATGGTTTTTGCATCGCCATTTCCATTGTTTGTAATGGTGATGGTGTAAGCAATAAAGTCTCCGGGTTGTGCGGCAGTTTTGTTTACGGTTTTCGTCACTGCAAGATCAGCGGCATTAATCACCGTTTGGACTGGCGGACTCACTGCTGGCCCATCTGGATCATTGGGTGAGGAAGCCTGCGCAATATTTTGCACAACAGCACCAGAAGGTGTATTAGTTGGGATGATACCGCGAATAAAGACGGTTACGGTTGTATTCGGTGCAATAGAGTTAGGCAACGTAAGGCTATTGCTCGAAGGCCAGGCCGTACCACCTGTGGCATACAAAAAGTCCGCACCAATCGCATATTTTGGAGAAGCTAATGGCACCGCATCCTGAAGTACCACATTACTGGCCGTTGCCGTTCCTTTGTTGGTAATCGTAATCCGATATAGCAATTGGTCTCCCGCCTGGGCAGCGGTTTTGTCCACATCTTTCGCAACCACCAAATCGGCACCTCCAATTACTGTCTGCACAGGATTTGAAGGGGTTGTTCCATTCGGATCTTGCGGTGAAGCAACCGAAGCGCTATTTACCAAAACTGTGCCTGGGGTAGCAGTAGCAGGAACCGTTCCATTAATACGGATGATAATGGATTGATTTTTCGCCAAGCCTATTCCACCTGGTGTAATAGTCAACGAACCGGTCCAATTACCACTTGCAGGAGTTCCACCCGTTACCGTATAGGTTGGGTTGGTAAGGTTTGTTACCGCCGCACCATCATTAACCAGAATACTGGTGGCTGGCGCATCCCCTACATTTGTTACCGTAAGGGTGTAGGAAAGTGGGTCACCTGGAGAGGCTGCGGTCTTGTCCACTTGCTTATTAATGGTCAGGTTTGCCACCGGAACACGTGTCTCAACTTCGTTCGAGGTCTTTGGATCCACATTTGGAGCAGACACCGTTGCCGTATTACGGAAGTTGCTTCCCAACAACGAAGTTGGGACCGTACCTGAGATGCGAACCGTCACAACTTCATTGGGAGCCAAACCACCTAAAGGCGTAATTTTGAGCGTTCCCGTCCATGCCCCACTTCCGGTAGCATCACCCGATAGGGTATATTGGGGGGTGTTCAGTTGCAATGCTTGCGTGTCATTTACCGTCAATTCGGGGAGTGTCTGATCGCCGTTATTCCGCACTGTAATGCTATAAATCACGGTTTCACCCACATTCGCAACCACTTTATCCACCGCCTTGGTAATGTCTAAGCTTGCGGTACGCGGTTTTACATTCACTTGGGCACATCCATAATCATCTTCTGTACTCACCCCATTTGAAGGCGTAGAGTCAAGATCAGCTTCACTTTGGTTACTGATCTCGGCACAGTTCGTCATCGCAATGGCCTGATTTGCCGTGACCGTTAGATTTAATGTTTTGCTAGCACCTGCTGCCAAAGTTCCAACAGTCCATTGTTTAGTGGCGGCATCAAATGCAGGGTCACTTGCACTAACAAAGGTAAAGCCAGAAGGTAAAACATCTACCACTTTAACATTGGTAGCGGAATAAGCACTAGTATTCGCAACACGAATAGTAAAGACCACATTTTCGCCCACCAAAACTTCTTGCTTGCTGGCCGTTTTTTGCAATTCCAAATCCACAATCGGCTGTCCTGAAATCACCACTTGGTCATCGTCGTCTTCGGTTGTGGAGTTATTATTTGGTGTGGAATCTATATCGGTTTCGTTGGCCGCACTCACTTGCGCATAGTTGACAATCTGCCCAGCGGCTGCAACGTTAGCAGTAATTAACAGGTTTTCCGCTGCATTTACGGGCATATTACCGATAGTCCAAATGCCAGTGGCAGGCACATAAGTACCGGCACTCGGCGTATTGGAAACATATATTAAGCCCGTAGGCAACAAGTCTTTAACGGCCACACCGGTCGCATTGCTTGGGCCACGATTTACGACACGAATCGTAAAGGTGACATTCTCACCCACCTTGGGGATATTGTTATCCACCACCTTGGTCAATTCCAAATCAATACGTGGCTGCACAGTTACTGTCCGACATTCATCGTCGTCTTCATTTGTAGAATTATTACCCGGTTGCGAGTCAACATCCATTTCAGAAGCACGGGATACCTCCGCACAATTGGTAGCAGTCCCATTGGCTTTCGCCACTATTTGAAGGGCGACCGATTGATTTACCGCCAAGTTGCCAATGA
The DNA here is from genome assembly GCA_016788705.1 of Bacteroidetes Order II. bacterium. Taxonomy (NCBI): domain Bacteria; kingdom Pseudomonadati; phylum Bacteroidota; order unclassified Bacteroidota Order II.; species Bacteroidota Order II. bacterium. Next base: position 17,547 of record JAEUSQ010000041.1, on the reverse strand, counting down.
CCCACGAACCCGTCGCAGCATTGTAGCCACCCACCGAACTGCTGGACGACACATACTCCATTCCATTCGGGAGAAAATCCGAAACCTGAACATTAGTGGCATTTTGTGGCCCTTTGTTTTGAACCGTTACAGTAAAGGTCACATTTTCTCCAACAACAGGTGTTGCATTGTTCACCACTTTCGTGAGTTCAAGGTCAATGCGTTGTGGCGAGGTGGTTACCTTTGCACACGCATCGTCATCTTCTTTTACGTTCGCGGCATTGCCGGGTGTGGAATCCACATCCGTTTGACCTGCGGCACTTACCTCCGCACAGTTATCAACCGTTGCCGGAGTACCCGTAGCCAACGCAGTAATTTGCAGGCTGGCAGTGGTATTCACCGCCAAGTTACCCACACTCCAGATTCCTGTTGCGTTGTTGTAACTTCCCGAAGCCGTTGTAAAGTTTTGATAGGTGAGACCAGCGGGTAAAAGGTCTTTTACGTTCACACCCGTTGCTGGGGAAGGCCCGTCATTGCGAACGGTCACCGTAAAGGTCACTGATGTACCCGCAACAGGTGCCGAATTGTTTACGACTTTCGTAAGGCTTAAGTCAATTCTCGCCTCGCCAGTAAGCGTTACCTGATCGTCATCATCCTCTGTTGTCGAATTATTACCCGGCGTAGAATCCACATCGGTTTCATTGGCTTTGTTTATTTGGGCATAATTAACCACCGTGTTTGCAGTCGTCATTTTCGCCACCAAAGTTAACTCGACTGACTGATTGACGGCTAAATTACCGACCGTCCAAATGCCCGATGTAGGATTAAACCCTCCTTGTGTCGAAGAAGAGGAAACATATTGAAGACCTGTTGGCAATACGTCTTTAACTTCTATTCCGGTACCATTATTTGGACCTTTATTCACCACCGTTATGGTAAAGGTGACATTCGAGTTAATTGCTGGCTTATTGTTGTCCACCGTTTTGGTCAACTCAAGGTCTATACGAGGCGTTCCTTGTAAACTAACCTGATCATCATCATCTTCGGTTGTGGAATTATTGTTCGGCGTAGAGTCCACATCAGGTTCATTGGCCGCACTCACTTGGGTGTAGTTGGTCACGAGGTCTCTCGTATTTACCGTAGCTGTAATCTGAAGAGTCACCGCTTGTCCATTCGCAAGGTTGCCTACTGTCCAGATACCACTTCCATTGTCAAATGAACCAACAGATGGACTTGCCGAAACAAAGGCTAATCCCGCTGGCAAGGCATCTTTTACTGCCACACCTGTCGCGCCACTGGGACCTTTATTGATAAGTGAAAGCGTGAAAATCACATTTTGACCCACTATCGGCGCATTGTTGTTTACAGATTTTGTCAACTCGAGGTCTATCTTCTTTGCGGCCTGAATCAACACAGCATCGTCGTCGTCTTCGGTATTGGAATTATTGCCCGGTGTGGAATCAATATCTGTTTCATTCGCTGTTGCAACTTGCGCATAGTTCCGGAGTGGATCCGTTGTGGTGACCGTTGTTACAATATCTAATCGAACAGACTGACCTACGGCGAGGTTTCCAATATTCCAAGAACCTGTTGCGCTTGTATAGCCGCCCTGTGTTGCTGTCGCAGATTTAAAGGTCTGACCCAAAGCCAGAAGATCCGAAACCGTCACACCTGTCGCATTGCTTGGCCCTTTATTGACAACCGTTATCGTATAGGTTACATCACCATTGATGGCAGGTGTAGTTGTATTAACAGATTTGGTCAATTCAAGGTCAATCACCGGCTTTCCAGAAAGGATCACCTGATCGTCATCATCCTCTGTCGTAGAATTGTTGCCCGGCGTGGAATCAATATCTTGCTCATTGGCTTTATTCACCTGCGCATAATTGATAACCGTATTGGTTGTGGTAACTTTAGCCACAATTTGTAGCTGCACTGTTTGATTGATGGCAAGGTTTCCGATAGTCCAAATTCCGGTAGAAGCCACATAGCTGCCTTGTGTTGCAGAAGAAGAGACAAACTGCAATCCGGCTGGCAAGGCATCACGAACTTCTATACCAGTACCATTGTTCGGCCCTTTGTTCACGACTGTAACGGTGAAGGTCACATTGTCGTTGATATTGGGCGCAGTAGTATTGACTGTTTTGGTCAGTTCAAGGTCAATTTTTGCTGCTCCTTGTATGGTAACCTGATCGTCGTCGTCTTCTGTTGTGGAGTTGTTTCCAGGAGTGGAATCTATATCGGTTTCGGTTGCAAAATTAACCTGGGCATAGTTCGTGATCGGATTCGTACTATTTACGGTTGCGGTAATTTGCAGGCTTACCACTTGATTCACAGCAATATTGCCAATACTCCAAATACCCGTCGTATTGTTGTATGATCCATTTACACCGCTTGCCGACACAAAGGTCAGTCCGGCTGGCAACTGATCCGAAACCGTCACATTTGTTGCCGGAGCAGGGCCTTTGTTCACTACCGAAAGGGTGAAGGTGACCGTGCCGCCCAATTGCGGACTGGTGGTGTTTACTGTCTTGGTCAGTTCCAGATCAATTTGTGGTCTTGTAGAAAGCACCACCGCATCGTCGTCGTCTTCGGTATTGGAATTATTGCCCGGTGTCGAGTCTATATCGGTTTCATTCGCCGTTGCTACTTGCGCATAATTCCGAACTTGTTCTGTAGTTGTTGGCTTTGCCACAATCTGGAGCGTCACCGTCTGATTTACTGCCACATTACCAATGGTCCAAGCGCCCGTCGCAGCATTATATGCCGCCGCAGGATTTGCCGATACAAATTGTAAGCCAGTTGGTAAAAGGTCACTGACAGTCACTCCTGTTGCATTGCTCGGCCCTTTGTTTACAACCGAAATTGTAAACGTCACATTTTGGCCAATTACAGGTGTGGTAGTACTGGCGGTTTTCGTTAATTCAAGGTCAATAACGGGCGTCGTGGAAATGGTTGCACAGGCATCATCATCTTCCGTCGTAGAGTTGTTATTGGGTGTAGAGTCTATATCGGTTTGATTCGCCGCATTCACTTCCACACAGTTATTGGTGGTACTGTTGATTTTAGCCGTGAGCAGTAAGGTAGCAGAACCATTTATTGCCAGGTTGCCCACCGTCCATAACCCGCTGGCATTTACATAACTTCCTTGGCTCGCCGAGGCGCCCACAAACGTGGCGGTCGCAGGCAACAAGTCTTTAAGCACAACCCCCGTCGCCTCACTTGGCCCTTTATTCACCACAGTAATGGTAAAGCTGGCTTCTCCACCTACAGGAACACTGTTGGTATTGGCCACCTTATTTACTTCCAGATCAATTCTTGGTTGTACGGTAAATTGCGCACAGGCATAGTCATCCTCGGTTTGGACATTGTTTCGCGGCGTAGAATCCGTATCCAATTGATCAGCGGTACCCACTTCTGCACAATTACGAACCGTATTGGGCGTACCCGTTGCGGTTCCGGTAATCGTAAGCGTGGCGGTTTGATTCACATTCAAGTTCCCTACCGTCCACAAACCAGTCGTTGGGTTATATCCACCGCTATTAGAAACATATTGGAACCCACCTGGCAACACGTCATCTATCGCAACACCCGTGGCATTTTGGGGTCCTTTATTGATAACCGTCAAGGTGAAGGAGACCGTTCCACCAATTGTCGGGTTGGCATTGTTAACCGTTTTTGTTAATTCCAGATCAATGCGCTGCGGTGAAGTAGTGACTTTGGCACAGGCATCATCGTCTTCATGGGTTGCAGAAGCATTGTTTGGCGTAGAGTCGGCATCAACTTCGGTGGCACTGCTCACCTCGGCACAGTTGGTGGCCATAGAAGGATTTCCGGTTGCCGTCGCCGTGATCGCAAGGGTGGGGGTTGCATTTACGGCTACATTGCCAATAGACCAAACACCCGTAGCACTGTTATAATTACCGACGCTTGGAGTAGCAGATACAAAGGTAAGACCATTCGGAAGTAGGTCTTTCACATTTACACCCGTAGCAGCACTCGGCCCTTTGTTGGTAACGGTAATGGTAAAGGTGACGTTATTTCCCGCAACCGGACTTGCATTATTTACGGTTTTGGTCAATTCCAAATCAATCTTGGGTGCTACGGTTACACTCTTACAATCGTCATCATCTTCGTTTGGTGTCTCGGTCACACTGTTAAAGTTGTTCGGTGTCGAGTCCACATCGGTCTGATCTGCGGCTTTTACTTGTGCACAGTTCTTTGCGGTTGCATTGGCTATGGTGCGAATCAGCAAGGTAGCAGTTGCATTGACATTCAATGTCCCTACCGTCCAAAGACCTGTTGCATTATTATAACTCCCTTGGCTTGGCGTAGCAGCACTGAACGACATACCATTCGGGAGAAGGTCTTCTAAAGCAACGCCTGTGGCAGTATTGGGCCCCTTATTCACTACCGACACTGTAAATTCAACGGTATCTCCTACATTAGCGGTGGTCTTATTGGTCAGTTTTGTCAATTCCAAATCAATCAGCGACTTCGGCCCAAGAGTAACTTGGTCATCGTCATCTTCATTCGTGGAATTATTACCCGGCGTAGAATCCACATCCATCTCGTTGGCCTTCGAAACCTGGGCATAATTGGTCACCTGATTGGTCGTGACGACCTTCGCCACAATTTGCAGGTTTACGCTTGCATTAACCGCCATTCCACCGATCGTCCAAATACCGCTTGCATTAACATAGGATCCTTGAGAAGCCGTCGCACTCACATACTGAAGCCCTGCGGGTAACACATCACTTACCTCAACCCCTGTTGCGGCAATTTGGCCGACATTCCGAACGGTCACCGTAAACGTGACATTATCATTAAAATTCGGCGTAGAGTTATTTACCGTCTTTGTCAGTTCAAGATCAATCTTTCCGGTTCCATTCAAAGACTTGGTGTCATCATCATCTTCATTTGTAGAACCATTCCCCGGTGTAGAATCCACATCCATTTCATTTGCGGCATTGACTTCTGCATAATTTATAATACTACCCGTTTGCTGAATAGTGGTAACAAGCGCCAACGTGAGTGTCTCATTTACAGCCACATTGCCCACCGTCCAAATTCCAGTTGATTGGTTGTAAGAACCTCGAGAAGGGGTTGCACTTACGAAAGTGGTTCCGGCAGGTACATTTTCCCTTACCGTAACACCCGTTGCGGCATTGGGGCCTTTATTAACCAACGTGACCGTCCAAGTAACATTTTGGCCAATATTTGCAGAGGTTGCACTTACGGCTTTGGTAAGTTCAAGGTCAATCTTATTTACAGGGCCAACGTCTTTACAATCATCGTCGTCTTCGTTCGGCCCGGTTCCATTGTTGTAATTGTTTGGCGTTGAATCGGAATCAAACTCATTAGCCTTTGTGACTTCAGCACAGTTCTTAGCCGTCCCATTGGCTGTTGCACGGATTTGCAGGGTAGCCGTCTGGTTCACATTAAGCGTTCCAACCGTCCAGATACCCGTTCCATTTGTATAAGAGCCTTGGCTGGCAGTGGCACTTTGGTAAACCAAGTTCGTTGGTAACAAATCTTTCACCTCTACGCCTGTGGCTTGGGCAGGTCCTTTGTTCGTTACAGAAATCGTAAAGTTAACGGTTCCACCCGTTACAGGATTGGCATTATCCACTACTTTTACTAACTCAAGATCTGCAACTTTATAGAATCCAGCATCCACCGTTTTATTTTCTTGGCCAGCTACCAATGTATAAGTTCCTGTCATACCTGTGGTTGGATCGTTATCGCTGTCACTGGTATCAGAACCCTGATCTTTAAGGGTCGGAACATATCCAGAAGGAGTTGTAAACATCACTTTATAAGTCCCAGCCTGTAAGTTGCCAAACATGTACATCCCACTGCCATCGGTCGTCGTAGTGCTGAGGGTATTGTTTGAAGGATCCAACAACTTAACCTGCACATTGGGAATACCAGGTTCTCCTGTATCCTGTTGACCGTTACGGTTACGGTCTTCCCAAACATAATCCCCTATTTTGGCTTTGGCACAATTCACTTCCGCTTCCAAGGCTCCTGCAATCACATAAGACTGGCCATCTACACCCGAAACCACCTGGCCATTGCGTGTATCTATCGTGATTGTGACAGAAGTGGCCGTTGCCGGAACATTGGTGAGCGTCACCATTGGCATGGCCAAACAGCAATTCCCCAAACTGGTATCTGGCCCACGGATAATGACTGAGTTACTCACGCCACCAGCCGTTGCCGTCACCTTGAGGGCACGCCCATCATTTGTCAATTCTGAAATTGGAACGGTCACTTTCAAATCCCGACTACCTGCATCGGTTGGAATATTGAGGGTCAAGGTTTGAATATCATTGTAGCCACTTAGGGTCGTAAATTTACCTGTGGTGGATTTACCATCACCCGTTCCCATATAGAACGGATATACGACAAAAGATTGGAGGCTGGATTGGGCACTGGTGTTGTCATAGCGAACTGATGCGGTTCCTGGAAGCACCGCACGATAAACCCATACATCCGAACTAGTACCTGGAGGAGTAATTCGATTTGCAGAATATGCTGTTCCGGAAGCATCTTTAAACGTTGTGGTGGCGCCTGGATTAGAACCTTTATACACCACCTCGGCCACCACCTGAAATACAGCACCACTATTTGGAATCGAAATCGTTTGTGGAAGGGTTGCGCCATTGACCCCTCTACCATATAGCCCCACATTTTTATCGTCCGTACAAACATATGCCCAACCATCAGGAGGAGGTGGGCCAGCATTAAAGCCAAAATCATAGGTATGATTGGTAACCCCATAACCACCCGTCGTGAGTGCTATTATGGCGTTATTGCCACTCATTGTGGCATCGCTGTCTATTGCATCGTTCGTACCAACATTCGCATTTGAAAGAGAATAGGATGTAACAGCCGTCTGGGTTTTGTCTAAGCGAATTTCATATGCCATATTTGGCAAAAGCCCGCCTGTTACGTTTCCATTATTAAAGTAGTATTCCCCTTTGGTATCGGTAGTTGTGGTTGCCACTTGGCTACCACTCTTGAACAGACGCACCGTTACACCCGAAATGCCCCCTTCACCTGCGTCTTGAATCCCATCTGAGTCAGTATCTAACCACACGCGGTTCCCGATTTCGAGTGGGGCAGGCGAGCAAAGCAATTCAACATCACCGAGGCCAACTGCCTTACCAAAACCACTCACATCATTAGAATCTTTATATAATACGTTTCCACGTACAAAGGCGCCCGTATTGTTTCTACTATAAATAACACCACCCGCCCAATAAGAACCGTTGATCGGGTCTTCTGAAACACTAATGATTTCACCCGATCCAGGGCGCACGGCGAGACCTCCCTGAAATTGCTGGTCATGTTCGTACTGATCATCAGCCCAGAAAAACTCACCGCCACCTGGACCTTGTCCATTTCCAGCACCACCGGAGCTAAAACTTCCCGATGTACCGTTGTTTTCCAGTACCCAAGAAGATCCGGATTTCGCTGCCCGGTACATGTCTCCGGCTTGCCCACCACTAAATAATTGATTCGTTACAGGATTAATGTTTGCCCGACCCGATTGATGGCCAAACCTATCGGTAAAACCAAGAATCATCGCACCATCAACATCAAATTCAATATCACTGAGAATGGGCTGCGGATATGCGATAACAAATGTATCGTTGATATTGGGGAAAGTCGTGATCCATGGACGCCAATTCGCAGAGTAACTGGTAATGGCAGTGCCCCTGTTAAAGTTTAAACCGGAGGTAAAGACTGGGGTAGTATTGAAGGAACTGGTGGACTCATTAAACTCATAAACCAATGCTCGAAGGTTATTGGCATCCTGAGAAGATTGAGCATTGCACACAATACCGATATAAACTTTCCCTCTATAAGCCTTGGTTGCAAATGGACGGTAATCACCACCCGTGCAACCAGGGTTTGGAACAGGATAACTTGAAATATCGGAAGCGGTTACCGCACTTCCAGCTTTTGCTGGGCTACCAATATTTACTTTTAGCAAAGAGCGGGTGAACAAATTCATGACATATAATTTGCTACCATCTTCCGAAAGGTCAATATCCCCTAAACCCACTTTACCAACTGCATCAAAAGCACCTGTGTCTGAATTGGCATCAATTTTATTGGCTGGCAAGCCAGTATGCGGATCATTGCCTGCACCAAAACCGAGCGTACCTAAATCAATGTAATTAGAAACAGTGGGCGTGGAAGTAGAATAATCTATCAGGTAGATCCCATCCGTCCCGAGAGGCCCAAGACCAGCATGCCGCTTAATAAAGGCGCTCGCAAAAAGTTTTTTCGATTCGCGTTGATAGGCCACCCCCCAAGTAGCGCCAATTTTGTTGGCGGTGGTTGTGGCTGTCGGCGAACTGAAATCACTATCAGAATAGTTATACGTCCAGAAGGCATTTGAGCTTGCCGCAGTACCACCCCCTAACGGATTACCATTTACGTAAAAGGGCGTGGCCATCTTTGGATTATTCTCGCAGTAATCTGCCGGATAGTTAATCCCCAAGTTCACATTCGAAGCAGGTGCGGTGGCAAACTGTATCGTTGTTCCATTTCCACTACCTGCATTGGTAGGATAAGACCCTGTGGGTATCTGGGTAAACTCAATCCGAACTTGTGTCCCGCTCGAAACCGACAAAGAATATGAACCACTTGCATTCGTGGTGGTAGAGGTAATAAGCGCCCCATTACTCCCATAGGCCGAGACCAAGACACCAGGCACCCCGATATCATAGGTATCTTTTACCCCGTTGCTGTTATAATCATTATAAACAAAGCCCGTCACATTGGTGAATAGCACATTCTGAACAGCGTTTGGCGTGTCTGCCACCTCCGAGACCCCATCTTTCACATTTGAAAACATAGGCTCCGGAACCACTAAATCCTCAAAAATAAGTGGTTTAGCCATCTCCATTTTTGATATAGGATCTCCTCCTGCATCTTGAAGTGTTTGTTCCTGAGCCGAAAGCCCTTGTGGAGAAACCAACAGCATGGTAAAGGCTGCAAAACTAAAAATGCCTGCCCCAAGGCGGCTTACACAACGTTCAAACATGTGCATGGATCTATAAACGGTGGATGGATGGTCTTGATAAAATGAATACCGGAAGAGGGTTGCAGTACTTCTTTCGGCGGTCAGAATCGTTTTATTACAAACATTTCGCGTTCGCTTCATGACAATAATATTTCGTAACAACAGGCAAAATTTGAGGTGATATAATTTCAAAATAGTAAAAAAATATCACCAAATGGAACCGTTGTAGCAAGGGTTTAAGGTGTCGGGGTTTGGATAGGGCATAAAGGTTAATGGTTTAATTCAAAAAACAATCCCCTACGGAATGTTCAAAAAAGACGGTTTTTTCCTTTTTTTGCCCTTCCCTCTTCCTTTTCGGGGTTCATACACCGTAACTTGTTGGGCCATAAAACGGTTCTGTACATTTTTTCAACCTGCTTCTTCACAAGCCTACCATACAAAACTCACATAAACATGATGAAGCAATTTTGAAACTTATGGCTTTCCACCTTTAGCCCACTCGTCTATGAAGATTTTACACATTTCCGCTGAATGTTATCCTGTTGCTAAAGCAGGGGGGCTCGGCGATGTCGTTGGTGCACTTCCTAAATACCTTTGCGAACATGGGGTGTCGTCTGCTGTTATTCTACCTAAATATGCACTCAAGTGGGTAAAAGAACATCGGTTTATTGAAGACTATCGTGGCACCATTCGTCTGCACGATCGGCATCTTTCTTTCACCATAGAACGGGAAATTGATGATACACTTGGCTTCCCGTTGTTTGTTGCCAATATTCCGGAGTTATTCGAACGCGATGGGATTTACGCCAGTCCGGAAGGGCATGGATATGGTGATGATGTATCCCGGTGGTTAGGTTTTCAACAAGCGGTTTTGCAGTGGGTGGCACAATTCTGGGAAAAACCAAAGATATTACATTGTCACGACCATCATACGGGGCTTATCCCATTTATGGCAAAATATTGTCCGGAATTTAGGGCACTAAAAGACCTTCCAACAATTTTAACCATCCACAATGGGGCTTATACAGGTGCCTTCAGTTGGCAGCATATAGACAAAATGCCCCTTTTTGAAGCCCATGCACGGAATTTATTAGACTGGGCCGATACCGTCCACCCCTTGGCATCGGCCATTCGGTGTGCGTGGCGTGTAAACACCGTTTCGCCGGGTTATTTGGATGAATTGAAAGCACCCGATAGCCATCTAAACTGGTTGCTCAACAACGAATGGCACAAGTCTTCTGGGATTTTAAATGGCATTGATGCACAGGTTTGGAATCCGACAACCGACCCTTTGATTGCCCACCGTTTTGAGGGCGATGTGAACCGATTCAAGGCCCAAAACAAAGCAGTGATTTGTCAACGTTTCCGCTTAGATCCAGAATTGCCGTTGGTCACATTTATTGGAAGGCTGGTATCTGAAAAAGGGGCAGACCTGTTGCCGGGAGTCATTGAACGGGCGTTGGAAAACAATGCCAAAATGGCTTTTTTAATACTCGGAACGGGCGATCCAGCGCTCAAACGTACTTTTTATGCACTTCGAGATCGCTTCTTTTGGCGCTTTGACGCTTCGATCGAATACAACGAGTCTCTGGCGCACCAACTCTATGCCGGCTCCGATTTTCTGATAATGCCCTCTCGGATTGAACCTTGTGGCCTAAATCAACTCTATGCATTTAGGTATGGCACCATTCCCATCGTCCGGAGTGTTGGGGGTCTTCGCGACACCGTCCGTGACTGGTCCGAGGAAAACCCACGCGGCATCCGATTTGACCACTTCTCCACAGACGACGCCCTCCATGCCCTCTATCGTGCATCGCTATTGTATCACGATGAACAAACGTTAACCGGATTTCGGAAGCGCATTATGGACCTCAATTTTTCTTGGGAAAAATCTGCAGAGGCGTATATTGCGCTCTATAAAGGCGTATCCTCACCACTTTAATCCTCATAGAACCATGAGACACGGACTGTATGTAAATGCCGGCACGCAAGACCGAAAAATCAAGATGCTCGGCCTCATTCTGGGCGGTGGCGTAGGCTCCCGTCTGTACCCCCTCACCAAAGACCGCTCTAAACCAGCAGTTCCCATCGGGGGGAAGTTTCGGTTAATAGATATTCCGATCTCTAATTGCCTAAATTCGGGGGTGCGCCGCATCTTTGTCCTTACGCAATTCAACTCGGCCTCGCTGAATCAGCATATTAAAAATGCTTACCACTTCGATTCCTTCACGCATGGCTTTGTGGATATTTTGGCGGCAGAACAGACCTACAAAAGTGACCAATGGTTTCAAGGAACAGCCGACGCCGTGCGCCAATCCATGCACCACCTCGAAAACCACGACTACGACTACATCCTCATTCTTTCCGGAGACCAACTCTACCAAATGAGTTTCGAGGACATGGCCGAGGCTCACATTGCATCTGGCGCCGACCTGACCATTGCCACGATTCCGGTGAATGCCAAAGATGCCACTTCCTTTGGGATTATGAAGGTAGATGAAACGCAATCCATTAATCGTTTTATCGAAAAACCCAAATCAGATGTTTTGGCAGACTGGGCCTCCGAAGTCCCGGAAAAACAACGGAGTGAGGGAAAGGTGTACTTGGCCTCTATGGGAATTTACATCTTCAACCGAAGCACCCTGAAAGACCTCTTTAAAAGATATCCGGAAGCCACGGATTTTGGCAAGAACATTATTCCAATAGCCATTGAAAACGGACTCAAGGTCTCGAGTTATTTATATGATGGTTATTGGACAGACATCGGTAACATTCAGTCTTTTTATGAGGCCAACCTTGAAATGACCAATCCGATTTCACAGTTCGACCTCTACGATAAGGAAAATCCGGTCTATACCCGCAGAAGAAACCTTCCTACCTCTAAACTGATGGGAACCCAGATTTGGCAATCCATTTTGGCAGAAGGAACCATTATTGACGCCAAAGAGATTGTCCATTCGGTGGTTGGGGTTCGCTCAAGAATTGGGAAAGACACCGTAATCAAAGATTCGATCATCATGGGTCATGATTATTACGAAACCTTAGACCAAATCAATCACTCAGGCTCTATTCCTATGGGGATTGGGCATAGCTGTTACATTGAACGGGCCATCGTAGATAAAAATGCCCGTATTGGCAATACCGTCATTATTCGCGGGGCACCCGGCCTGCCCAACAAAGAGGAAGAAGGATACAGCATTGTGGATGGTATTGTGATCATCAAGAAAAAAGCCATTATTCCCAGTGGAACTGTCATCGGCGCGGTTTAGATTTTTTCTCCGTTAGCTATATAGCCCTTTGGTCAAGTAACAGAGGGCTTTTTTTTTATTTTTTATGGCGTATCTCTTGACAAGGAAACCATCAAACATTAAATCCATAACACCTCATAACGTAAAATTTTAACAATCAAAATTTGGAGGAAAACATGCTCAAGTATTTTAAAAGCATGATCATTGTCACGGCAATTTCTATATGATCTCCTTTTTCGGGCATGACTGCCACAGCAGCAGAGGAACTGTGTTATAGAACGTGCTCGTGGACCAATTTTTTCTCAGTTGGTGACACCCAAGGACAATGTGTTACAACCGTAAACGATTATGGTGGATTCTGGCTTTGGTTCAGTACCTGCAATGACCAAACAATCCCACCATCAGCTAAGTACTACATCTATGCGGGTTACGGCTCGTGGTTAGGGAATTGTAATACGGCCTGGCTCAATTTTGGTTATTGCGGTGGCGCGTGACACTATATAACAACATTAATCATTATAATACAAACTAAAATGAAATACTTTTCTATATTTTTTATCCCGTACTTATTACTAATCACCATTTTAGTATCCGGATGCGACACTCCGAAAACTGAAAACAAGAAAAGAGGTGACCTACAAGAGAAATTAGCCCAACAAACTGGGCCAAGTAGAGAATACATCATTATAGGCCCAACAAACATCCCGGAAGATTTACAGATAAACACCATTAAATCGAATAGAAAAGACCAAAATGCAACGGCTCAATTACAGAAGTGGAATCACCAAGTAAACCTTAGTGCTGGTAAGATCTTAGCGGCTTGGCATAAGAATAAAAACTGGCGCGAGATACACAAAATGATTAATGCAGAAAGACTTAGTTTAGAAACGGCCAAAAATCCGATGATCTTTGTATTTGATCAAACAAGCTCCATTGACTTCATAGAGAAAGTACACTCGCGTGTACCTCAGTCTAAAGAGGTTGATCATGCAATTGCAGAACATGTTGCGATACTGGATCGGTATGATCACCCCGATGCTACCGTACTGGTTCCAGCGATTCTTCGACTTAAAGGATCAACCCCCGAAGCAAAAATCAACCAATACTTGATTCGCGCTAAAAGGAATCCCAAAAACTGGCTTAGTAAAGAAGCTTGTGATACATGCCATAATGGACAACTTCCAGAAGCAAGAAAGGCATTGATTGGACAGATAAAAAAAGTAGTTGCCTGATCTGAATTAACGTAACGTGTTGTCGTTTATCAAGCCTTCAGACAAGTTGTCTGAAGGCTTTTTTATGGGTAGGAAACGTGTCCTTTTCCACGCAATGCCTCTATAAAATTGGTTTTCAATGCTTCCACTTGCGAATTGCGTACTGCAACGGTCAATTCGGTTAGGTCCGAATATTGGGTTTGAATAATCGGCGCATCGAATTGCTGAATGCAGTGCATGGCCGCCGAGGTATCTGGATAGGCAAAGGCCAACCGAACCTCTTTGCGAAGGATCACTTCTTTAGGTGCACATATTTGCAAGACCGCTTCCGCCGCCTCGCCATAGGCACGAACCAATCCGCCCGTTCCCAACTTGGTTCCGCCAAAATACCGTGTCACCACCACCAAAACCGACGTAAAACCGCTTCGTTCGATCTGCCGGAGAATCGGTAAACCCGCACTCCCGCTCGGTTCTCCATCATCATTGCTCCGCACCTCCACCGGATCTACCCCAAAACGATACGCCCAACACCAATGAGAGGCATTGTATTCTCGCTTTTGAATCACCTTTAACATTTCCGGAACCATCCCGATTTCTTCCAGGGGAAGAGCCTCGCCAATAAAGCGAGAACCCTTGATTTTGGGAATTTCAACGTGAGCTGGATACTGGGTGGTTGTATAGGTGTCCAGAACAGCTCCTTGCTTTATCACATGATTGGCCATTGTCATCTTATAAATATTGATTCTGTAACCATGCGCGTTGTGAGGCCCACTGTCATATTTTCCCTTAAGGCCCACACAAGAACTGCTTTGATCTATTTGTTGCCGGAGCAAAATGTATGTAGAAACACCATTTTGTTTAACATACTAAAAATCCAATCTCACCGTTCAGAAATCTTCATAAAGGAAAAACACCTATCACTAAGCTGCAACAGGTCTTTTCTAAAAAAGCGTCTATCAGGAATTGGTTGATAAGTGCAAAACATGACCGCATTTCGTAGTCACCAAGCTTTCCATTGCGCGTTTGTGCGATTTTCTCGCCCACCAAAAGAGATTAAAGAGGCCAAGTTACGGTATGGGAAGGCAAAGAGCACCTATCCTTGTCGCTGTAACGCCCGCATATTCCCCACCAGTTGTAGAATGGCATACAGATGATGTGCTTCGTGAATCAGGAAAAATTCCACCCAAAATGGAATGGGAATTGCCCCATAAAGTGGATGAACAGCCGTCCGCTCGATGTCTGTAGGCCGAAGGTCTATAAGCAATTTTATCAATTCTTGCCGCCCAGCCACCAAACCCGACCACAGCACCCGCCATTCCATCTTGCACCAATAAGAAAACCGAGGGTCTTGTTCTGCTTCGTAGCGTTGAAAATGAGGATTTTCTTCAAGGAGAAGCTTTTTGATCCGCTCAGGCATTAATTCTTGGTACCGTGCCAAATGGGCCACATGCTCTGAAATACTCCATTTTTGGGAATCTGGCCTATAACGTAACATATGCTCATTCATTCCATTTAGTATAAAAGGAATGGACTCATGCTGAGAACGTAATCTACTGATCGCGGAGTGGGTGAGTTGCATCATAGATGTGTTGATGATTCGTCTTCAGATGGCTGCCAACATGACCAATACCATATTAGGATAAAACGCAAGGAACTACCCAACTGGATCATCGCCCTTCTTTTATTACCGTGGCATCGTGAAAAGACCCGTTGTATCCACATTAAACGTCACTTCATTGACCACCTTTGTCATGCGGTTATTGATAACTTCTCGAAATGGATACCAAAATCCATTCATTACGCGATAATCTTCATACCATTGTAGGTCTATATTTACATCGAAGTAATTCCAATCAACCGCCACCAGCAACAGCGTTGTTTGGTCAAAATAAAACTTATGACGGAATTTTTTATCGCGGGTTGGCTGAGTAACTACATAGCAGCTTTTACCTTTGAGGACTTCGTTTGGGGCTAATTTTGCTCCAGGATCGTATAGGAGCGTTAATTCATGAACGGGAAAAATCTTGCCTTTCAGCCCCGCCGACGAAAATGTCCGCTTGGTATCCCCTTCATATCGCCAAGTTTTTTCCGGTGTTTGAACTTCCGTTACCGTCACGGACTTTCCCCCAGATGTCGTGATGCTCTTGTTATAATATTGTCCCGGCATCTGCCACACTTCGGTTCTAACCTTTTTCAAATACTCCACCCGACTGCTCACCTGAATGTTTTTCACGGTTTGCCACTTAGCCCAACCCGTTTTCTGGGTCACGGCTGTTAGCAGACTTTTCACGTCTTTATAGGGCTGGGCTGCGAGTCCAAACGGAAATGCTACGATCAGCAAGAAGAAGAGACGACAAGGATAACACATAGATTGATGTAAGATTGATGATGATAAACAAATTACAAACAGGCGTTAGAATCAAGATCAAGCGCCCTTATCAGGAAGAAATTCGGTAGCCGTAAGCATTCAGAAAGTGCTCTTTGCTCCGCCAGTCATCACGAACTTTTACATGTAACTGCAAAAATACTTTTTTACCGATCAATGCTTCAATGTCCTTTCGGGCTTCACTTCCCACTTCTTTTAAGGCAATTCCTTTTTTCCCAATTAGGATTCCTTTCTGGGTTTCACGTTCCACCACAATCTCTGCATCAATCAGATCCGCACGGTCTTCGCGTGCTTCATAGGCCACAATATTCACCTGTGTGGCGTATGGCACTTCCTGATGAAACCGTTGGAATATTTTCTCGCGGATGGTTTCGGCGATAAAAAATCGTTCGGGGTGCTCGCTCACCTGATCTGGTGGATAAAAAGGGACGCCATTTGGCAAACGGGACGTGATCTCTTGTAATAAAACATCTAACTGCTTTCCTTTCAGAGCCGAAATAGGCACTACCGCTTCAAAATCACGTTGTTCAAGACATTGACTAACCAAAGGCAATACTTTTTCTTTGGAAACGAGATCCATTTTATTGATCGCTAGGATGGCAGGTCGGTCTTTTAAATAGTTCAACACTTCCGGATGCATATGCTCGTGTTGCGCATCTATTAAAAAAACCACCAAATCCGCATCCATTACCGCCCCCTGTACCGAAGACATCATGCGTTCTTGCAACTTATAGTTTGGTTTAATGATGCCAGGCGTATCTAAAAAGATTACTTGTGCCTGTTCATTGGTCAGAATGCCCAAAACCCGATGTCGGGTGGTTTGTGCCTTGGCGGTAACGATGGATAACTTTAGCCCCAATAAGGCATTCATAAGGGTGCTTTTACCCGCGTTCGGACGCCCCACAAGTGCCACATAGCCGCACCGGAAATCTGGCGGGACTTTAAACAATAAACTCAGATCTTCCATAAACTCAGATTGGAATAAAGAAAAGAAACAATGTCGGACCTTAAGGTACAATCTTTATAGGCACGGGTTTAATAGGAATTGGTGCAATATATCCTGGCGCATCAATGGAGCGTCGTAAAGCACTAAGGACACCACACGAACTGGAAGTAATTGAATTTAAACAAATTACTCCACTGGCAAACAACAATTCCAATACTCGGCTACAATACTTTCGCGCCCTTTTAGGACTGGCATGGATTGATTTTCATGAAAACCGCCATCAAAAACTGGATATGCGGTTAACCGAACTCCATATCCTCAAAAAACAGATGCCCAAACAGCCTGTATTCATTTTGGTTGCAGAGGTTTTGGACGGATTGCGGGCCTGGCAAAAAAAACAACCAGATGGAAAGCAGAAGGCTGGTCATAACATTGAGCTGTTAGCGGCGCGGGCAAGTAGCCCCAAGCCCATGATTATATACCTTCAATCCCAGTTTGCCAAACAGAAAGGCGCACCATGACCTTTATCTGATCTGTTTACACCATTAAAAACACCCCGCAACGCTTGGCTACGGGGTGATGCTCGGAGGGAGGCGGCGGAAGTTATTAATTCACCGTTACATTAATCGTCAGGCTATAGGTTCCGGGGGCGATATTACCGAGCGTCCAGAGGCCAGTGGCATTGTCGTAAGAGCCAGTGGCCGTAGTCGCACTGACAAAACTCAGGCTTGCTG
>JAEUSQ010000040.1 GCA_016788705.1 Bacteroidetes Order II. bacterium | reverse complement strand
TCCGCACTGCTTCTTCTTTGAACGCCCTGTCATACTTGCGCCGCAACCGGTTCGCACTTGCAGGACTTAATGCTTGTTCTTGTTTCTTCATGACACAATATTAAGTTAGATTTGTGTCCGCCTAAATCAGACCACCTCAGTCTCATACTTGACAAAAATCATAACCATTTTGAATGTTTAGAAAAAGGAGTAATTATTAGAAAAGGTGCAGTAAGAGTAACCCCAGGAGAACAAACAGTTGTTCCTTCCAACATGAATGGTGATGTCGTGCTGATTTCAGCGACGAACCAAGTTGAAGCCACATATAATTCGTTATGTCACGGAACTGGGCGTGTTATGTCAAGAGGAGATGCAAAAGCATTTGCTTCAACATTTGACTATGATACCTTGAGAAAAAATATTTATATCCCAAAAATGATAGCAAATGACAATATAAAAACAGATGCCCCATTTTGTTATCGTGACTTAGACAGTTGCTTGGAATTAATTGACAATTTAATAATAGTTGAGAAACGATTTAGTGTTTTTGCTTATCTCGGACAAATGTAAAAAATGAATAAAAATATTGTCTTTTCGTATAATAAGATGGGTATATGGTCACTTATTTTTCTGATTTATCATTTCTTGGTGAAATAAAAGAATATGTACTCAATACGGTTTTTCGATAGACTGTTAGGGTGTGTTAAAAGGGAGTGGGTACGCGCACTATACTTTTTTAAGGGGCAGCGGTTTTGCCTGCGGGTGTGGGCCACCTGGGGAAAGGTCCTACGTTGGAACGATTAGATACTAAAAACCCCGGGCTGGCCGGGGCTTTGGATGTGAGATTAATTTTGCGAATCGCTGCTTATCACGCCGCCTTCGCGTCTTTTGTTCTTTTTCGGATCCGGAACTTGCCGATAAGTAACTTGGTTATAGGCTGCGGCATTTTTCCGGACGCCACCAGTGGAGGTATTGGCTTCTTCTTTTCCGAGTGCGAATTTAACGGCGTTTTTGAGGTTCAGTTTTTTCATGGCTATTCAAGAGATTAAGGTTGTGAAGGTAGTCTTTTTAATCAAGAGTGTTTGTCTTGATGATTTCTGATGCAAAACTACCGTGATGTAACCTGCTCATCTTGAACCTTTCGGCGGAACCCCTATGCTTTTCGATAAACCCCGTTACTTTTTCGACCGACTGATTAAACCTTTTGCAAAGAGCAATTGACAAAGATCATTTTATTAGTTGTCAGAAGCGATTGCCTCGTGGGAATCGTCTGCGGCGACACTCATGTTTTCGCGCCTATGATTGAATTTTTTAGGCTTTTGGACACTTGGCTAAAGACTCTTTTTGAGACGCCGCCCTTCACCTTTTTGATCTGGTCTTGCTCCAGTCTGAATTCCGAGTTTTGGGATAGGTTTTTCATGTGGGTATTGGTTTTGGGAAAATCGTTTCGATCATCGGCATTCAGATTGTAATAGAGCATAAATAAAAAAAGCCCCGTAATGAACGAGGCTTAGGTGGTGTGTATTGGGTATTGAACCGATTAGTTCTGATCATCCACGCCAATGATGGCATTCTGACGTCGGTCTGGCACTGTATTTATAGGAGCTGGCTTTAGTTGGGTGCGATAAACCACTAAAGGGCTTGCGGGCTTACTATAAACTATGCGAGCGCGGCGGATACCGCCGGAAAGGAGTTCTTGTTCAGCAGTATCAAGGGCAAAAACCACTGCTGCATCAAGCGTCAGTTTGTTCATTGTGGTGGTGGTGTAGGTTGTGGGTCAGTATCTCATTTTCAGATTCAAATATTCAGATGCAACGAAATACAAGACCGTTTAACTAAAATGAGACTCAAAGTGAAAAATACTTTCCTTGTGTTGTCTCATGTTGCGAAACCACCCGCATCATTCAAAAAAAGAAGCCGATCAAAGAACAAGAAGCCTTGGCCCTGGACCTAACGGAAGGGCACGATTTCCAGGTTTTTGGAAAGATCACGAACTCACAATGGAAAATTACCAGATTTCGTGATGGGTTAGTGGTATCTTGATGGCGAAGGTCGTTTTTAAAAGGCTGTGTGTTTGGGTTAAACGATCTCAGAATGGTTTCCCCTTTTAATCTATTACCTACGATGAACATTCAAGACATTCTACGTACGCTTCAATTATCGGGCCAAAATCCTTGTGTTTTGACAGGCCGTAACGTTTATTCTGCTGAATCAGGCCCGTACAAAACGATTTTCTCTCCGATTGATGGCACCGAGTTGGGTGCTGTGCAGATGGCCGATGATGCCGGATACGAACGTGCCATTCAAGCTGCTCAAGCCGCATTTGATGTCTGGCGCAAAGTCCCTGCCCCGAAACGAGGGGAAATTGTTCGTCAGATCGGGGATGCCCTCCGCACGAAAAAGGAAGCACTTGGTGCATTGGTAACGCTCGAAATGGGAAAGATTTACCAAGAAGGCTTGGGTGAAGTGCAGGAAATGATTGATATTTGTGACTTTGCCGTTGGGCTTTCGCGCCAACTCTATGGCCTTACAATGCACTCGGAGCGGCCAGACCACCGCATGTATGAACAGTGGCACCCATTAGGTACGGTAGGAATTATCTCAGCTTTCAACTTCCCAGTGGCCGTTTGGTCTTGGAATGCCATGATTGCTGCCGTTTGTGGAAATGTGAGTATTTGGAAGCCCAGCGAGAAAACACCCCTCACAGCCATCGCCTGTATGAACATCATTCATGATGTGTTAAAGGAAAATGACTTGCCAGAAGGGGTGTTTAGCGTGGTGGTGGGAGATGCACAAATCGGACAAAAAATGGCCTCGGATGTTCGTATTCCTCTGGTCTCCGCTACGGGTTCCACCCGAATGGGCAAGGCCGTAGCAGAAACCGTAGCTCGGCGCTTGGGCCGATCGCTGCTGGAATTGGGCGGAAACAATGCCATTATTATTTCTGAACATGCAGATTTGAACTTAGCCATTCCCGCTACACTTTTTGGCGCTGTTGGCACTTGTGGCCAGCGGTGTACCTCGACGAGGCGATTAATTGTGCAAGACTCGGTCTATGAAGAGGTAAGGCAAAAACTTTTGAATGCGTACCATTCACTCCGTGGGCGGATTGGAAACCCCTTAGAGACCGAAACCCTGATTGGGCCATTAATTGATCAGATGGCCGTAAGCCTGATGCAAAAAACATTGCATGAAGTACAAGCTGAGGGGGGAACGGTCTTATTTGGTGGCGAAGCGTTGGAAGGCAATTATGTGGTTCCCGCACTGGTAGAGGTGGAAAACCACTACCCAAGTGTGCAGCACGAGACATTTGCCCCCATTTTGTATTTGATACGTTACAAAACCATCGAAGAAGCGCTGGCGATTCAGAATGGCGTACCTCAAGGTTTGTCTTCTGCCATCTTTACCAACCATTTGCGGGAAAGTGAATATTTCTTGTCCGCTCAAGGGTCGGATTGTGGTATTGCCAATGTGAATATCGGAACCTCTGGTGCCGAGATCGGTGGCGCCTTTGGTGGCGAAAAGGAAACAGGTGGTGGCCGTGAATCAGGATCGGATGCGTGGAAAGCCTATATGCGACGCCAAACCAATACCATCAATTACTCTACAGCCCTTCCTTTGGCGCAAGGCATAAAATTCGATTTGTAAAATGGACGAAGCCCCCTTAACGATGCTCCAACAAAAGGTGTCGGGTTGGGGGCGGTTCCCCCAAACGTGGTCTCCGGTTTTGCAGCCTTTGGATATATCAGAAGTCCAGGCATTTTTAAGAAATCGTCGCGAGAAGGCAACACCCATTGGGCTACGCCGGAGTTATGCAGATGCGGCATTGCCCCATGAAAGCGTCGGCATAGATCTTACCCGCCTGCGCAAAATCATTCATTTTGATAGACATGCAGGCTTAATCTCTGTAGAAGCAGGACTTTCAATCGGGGATTTGTTACGGTTTATTGTCCCTAAAGGCTTTTTTATTCCTGTAACGCCAGGTACCCGTTTTGTCACGTTAGGCGGTGCTGTTGCACACGATGTACACGGCAAAAACCACCAGGTCTCCGGCTCCATTTCGCGTTTTGTGAGCGCCCTAACCCTCATGCGTTCAGATGGAGAGGAGCTGCGTCTTACGCCGGGTATGCCCCTTTTTGCGGCTACGGTGGCCGGATTAGGTCTAACGGGTATCATAACCGTTGTCGAATTACAACTTCTCCCCATCGAGACTGCCTACATTGTTCAAAAACGTATTAAAGCACCCAGCCTTCAATCACTGATGATGGCTTTTGAAGGAGATGCGGCTTCATGGCCGTTTTCGGTGGCATGGGTGGATTGTTTGGCAAAGGGCGCTGCTTTGGGGAGAGGGCACTTGATTTTGGGGCGACCTGCTCTTTTAGATGAATTACCCACATCGCTAAGGGCGAATCCACTACGTGTTCATGAAGATTCGCCTTGGAAAATGCCCTTGGATGCTCCTTCTGTTTTGCTTCACCCTCAGCCTATGCGCTGGTTCAATAAGGCATTTTTTCATCATCAGCTAAGTTCGATAAAGGAAGCCGTGGTGCACTACCACCCCTTTTTCTATCCATTGGATACTATTAATGGATGGAATAAGCTGTATGGAAAACGTGGATTTGTGCAGTTTCAATGTGTCATCCCCTACCAGGAGGCTTATTTTGTATTAAAGAAACTGATTTCTATGGGGGCAGAGAGTGGCCGCCCGTCTTTCTTATCAGTACTTAAAAAAATGGGCACCGAAGACTTGGGATTGCTTTCCTTTGGGACGCCGGGGTGGACACTCACGATGGATTTTCCTATGGGCACCGAAACGCCTCGTTTATTGACTAAATTGGAAAAAGTGGTTAGTGAGGCCGGAGGACGGCTTTACCTATCGAAAGACGCCTTCTTGACTGCCGAAATGTTCCGGAAAATGTATCCCAAAACCTTTGAATGGCAACAAATTAAAGCCAATGCAGACCCCGAAAACCGCTTCACGTCGGAGTTGGCAAGTCGCTTAGCATTAATTCCTTAAACCATGAAAACCATAGCAGCTTTCGACTTCGACGGAACCATTACAACCTCCGATTCGCTCTACCACTTTATTCGGTTTACCCATACGAAGCGAACCGTTCTTAAAGGATTTATCCGGCTGCTTCCGGTATTTGTGTGGTTTAAGCTGGGGTTGATGGATAACCAGAAGGCAAAAGAGGCTGTTTTACACTATTTTTTTGCCGGAATGGATACGGTAAAGTTTCAGAGCATGAGCCGCCAATTTGCACAACAATACTTACCTTCAATCGTGCGCCCTAAAGCGATAGAAAAGATCCGGTGGCACCAAAAAGAGGGTCATCGATTGGTTTTGGTTAGTGCCTCGGTTGAGGCTTACCTTACGCCTTGGGCGGCAGAAAATGGATTTCAAGAAGTATGTGGCTCGAAGCTCGAAATAATAAAAGAACGGTTAACTGGCCGATTGGCTGGCAAGAATTGTTGGGGGCCGGAAAAAGTGGCCCGCCTCGAAGACTGTGTGGGGGCGCTTTCTTCGGTCTGCTTATATGCCTATGGCGATACGCGCGGCGATCGTGAGTTGCTGGCCGCTGCAACATATCCCCATTTTCGGGCTTTTGAATAGATGGACAATAGGTCTTTGGTCATATATTTATTCATTTCGATCTATAATAGCACAAAATTAATCCCATAACCCACTGTTATAAACAACCTCAAGGCAGTATATTTTACGGCCATGCTCAAACAGACTTAAATGGCAGAGGGATAGAAAAGTCTGAACGGATTGAAGAAACCAAAGACATAATGATGTATGGCCTCAAAAAGCAATTTATACCAATGGTATTTATATCTTCGCTAATACCATCTCAATCAACTTTTTCGGAGAACAGTTAAACAATTGTTTGGTGTCTCGTTGCAACGTGCGCGTAGTCGTATTCAAGGCATTTGCCAACTCTTGCGTGCCAAAAGGAGACGTATTTTTATTGGCTTTAATTGTTGTAATGATTTTAAGATACCAGTTTTGGTCTTGGATAGACAAGTGTTCAGGTGGATTGAAAAAGTCAGGGAGATTTTCGTGGTAAGTTACTTCTGGGTCAGTGTTCTCCTCGGTTTGTCCATTTGCCATCGTCATATCAGTTTGGTAGTGCCTATTTGGCTCAGCGATTGTCGCTTTGGTTTGCCTAATTTTTACATAAATCGCATCGGTAGGGTCTCCCTTTCCTGTAATGTGCATAGTTGCTTTGGCCGCCTCCTGTAATGCTTGGCTACGTCCTTTGATCTGTCCCCGATACCATACACCCCATAGGGCAAGGAAGAACAATACAAACCCTACGCCCCACTTAAAAACCGGCGCTTGGAGCCATTCTTGCCATGAGCTTGGACGCTCGGCTTCGTATAATGCCCTCACTTCTTGTTCGCTTAAGGCTCTATTCCAAATTCTTACTTCATCCATTTTGCCACGGAAAGGATAGATAAAAGCATTGTCCCAATCCATAGGCTTGGTGTGGGTTTGACCCAAAATAATTGGATCCGTATTCCCTATAGAACGATAAGTGCCTTCATAGCTATTTGCTCCAAAGTACCAGACATCTCCATTGACATACATCTTACCGTGCCGATCGTTTACGACGCCTACGAAAAGGATCCATTGATTCATCGGTATTTCTAAGCTGTTTTTAAAACCGTTTCCTTTTTTGGTATGTTTCTCATTATCGGGCGTAGAAGGCTGCTGGAGGATCAAGGATTTGGTGGAGATATACCAACTTCCGTCAGCTATGTCTCTTCCTTTTGAAACCAAAAAACTACCGTCATTGGAATTATGGATAATATTAGGATGAAAGGTGGAAGAGTTTCGTTCATTATAAACCCACATGGCGATGGTAATTTTGGAAGTTATGCGTTCGAGGCGCCTATCGTGTGGTATTTGTGCATAATCATACAATCCACCATCAAAATAGAGGGCTTTCCCTGGTTGTCCAAAGCGGTCTTCGGTGAACTTGGTTTTTCCGGTGCATTTTCCTGTTAGGTTTAAGGGGCCTGCGTCCCGTAATAGACAATTTTGGTCATTTTTTATATAGTCCATCGTCCAATGGCCCAACAAGTCTGCATTTAATTGTTCATGTATGGTAGTGGAAGAGGGCTGACAACCCATGATACTGACCATGCAAGCCAGTATTCCTATCCGTAGGGAAGACATCATATAAGCGTATTGTGTGGTAGCGAGGCCTGTCGAAAAAACGATCAGGGAAAAATAGGAGATTCCTATAGAAGGTTCCAGATGGGATAGGAACTATATATGAAGGCAAGATAGGATAATCCGGATACAGAAGAAATCTATTGACTGTAAAAAAATGTGCAACTTATGTGAAGCCATAAGGTTCACCAGTAAGCACTAAAAAAGGCGACCACCCGCAGTAGCCGCCTTTGTCGTGTTAGATGTTTTAAGCCTGCGCTGGCGGTACGATAATGGGTACTTCCGTACTTGAAGCGGTTGTACTTGGTTTTTCGTTTTCAGGCAAACGAAATTTCTCTGCTGGATCGGTGACGGGGCGCTTTTCAAGTACCAACTTCACCACCTCGTCTATCCGTTTCACAAAATGAAACTTGAGTCCAGTAAGGGCCTCTTTGTTAATTTCATTGAGGTCTTTTCGGTTGCGCTCCGGCATAATGATGGTTTCGATACCTGCACGCTTGGCCGCCAAGACCTTTTCTTTAATTCCTCCAACGGGTAGAACCGCCCCGCGGAGGGTGATTTCGCCCGTCATCGCTACGGTGTGTTTGATGCGACGTTGTGTAAAAATGGAGGTAATGGCCGAGATCATGGCATTGCCAGCAGAAGGCCCATCTTTCGGAACCGCGCCAGCGGGAACATGAATGTGTAAGTCCCAATACCGGAAGGCATCCAAGGGGATTTCTAAAGACTCGGCATGGGCTTTTACCCAAGAGAGGGCCGCAGAAGCCGATTCCTTCATGACCTCGCCCAATTGTCCGGTAACAATAAGTCGCCCGTTTCCACGGTGAACAGAAGCCTCAATAAACAAAATATCTCCGCCAACGGGGGTCCAAGCAAGCCCTGTCGCCACACCTGGTACGCCGGTGCGTTCCGCCAAATCCGACTCAAATTTTACGGGGCCGAGGTATTTTTCTATATCATTCGCCGCAACGTGTTCTTGCGTGACTTCTTCCATGGCTATTTTTTTGGCTACACCACGGACCACAGATCCGATGGTGCGTTCTAATTGCCGGACACCGGATTCCCGTGTATAGCCATCTATCAAATGGGCCAAGGCGTCATCGTCTATGGTGAATTGAGCATTGTCAACGCCATTTTCGGTCAGCCTGCGGGGGACCAGATATTGTTTGGAGATGGCCAATTTTTCATCCAAAGTATAGCCATTGATTTCGATGATTTCCATGCGGTCGCGTAGAGGGCCGGGAATGGTGCTCAAGGAATTGGCGGTGGCGATAAACATGACCTTGGATAGGTCGTATTCTAATTCTAAATAATGATCACTAAAAGTGTTGTTCTGCTCTGGATCCAATACTTCAAGGAGCGCCGACGAGGGATCGCCACGGAAGTCGTTGCCCACCTTGTCTATTTCGTCCAGAATAAAAACGGGATTGGAAGTGCCTGCTTTTTTAAGACCTTGGATAATCCGTCCGGGCAAAGCGCCAATATAGGTGCGGCGGTGACCCCGAATTTCGGCCTCGTCCCGTACCCCACCAAGGCTGATGCGAACGAATTTTCGTCCTAATGCCCGTGCAATGGATTTTCCAAGACTGGTCTTCCCAACACCGGGTGGGCCATAGAAGCACAAGATGGGTGCTTTCATATCTCCTTTCAATTTCAATACGGCGAGATACTCCAGAATCCGCTTTTTTACCTGTTCAAGACCATAGTGATCTTCATTTAAGACATCCTCGGCTGCTTTAATCTGAAGATGATCCTCGGTATAATGGTCCCACGGTAAGTCGGCAATCCATTCCACATAATTCCGGATCACACTATAATCAGGAGACATGGGGTTGGTACGTGCCAATTTGTCAATTTCCTTATCAACCGCTTTTCGGACATGCTCTGGCAATGCTTTTTCCGAGAGTTTGTTCCGCAATTCATTGAGTTCATCGCCATTGCCAAATTCGGAGTCTCCCAGTTCGTCCTGAATGGCCTTCATCTGTTGACGGAGAATGTATTCGCGCTGCTGTTTGTCCACATCGGTTTTTACACGGCTACGGATTTCTTCCGAAAGTTCCAATACCTGTAATTCGTGTTCCAAATGTTCCAAAAGCAAATCTGCGCGTGCAATCAGTGTTTTGGTTTCCAGAATAGCCTGCTTTTTTTCCACTTCAATTTGGAGATTGGACGCAATAAAATAGATGAGAAAAGAAGCGGAGTCTATGTTCTGGATGGCATATTCAGCCTCACTGGGTAAGTTTGGATTCAACCGGATGATTTGTGTTGCAAGGTCTTTAATGGACCGTACACGCGCCGTTAATTCAATTTGGTTTTCTTCTTTTGGCTCGTCATAGGCGGTTACATTGGCTACAAGATAGGGTTCTTCTTGCAAATACTCCCGAATCTCAAATCGCCGTTTCCCTTGGATAACAATAGAGACGGTTCCGTCGGGCATTTTGATAAGTTTTAGAATAGAAGCAACTGTCCCAATTTCATACAAATCTTGGGCAGTGGGTACTTCTACTTCACTATCTTTTTGGGCAATAACCCCAATTTTTTTGGTTCCATTATAGGCTTCTCGAACCAATTTGAGGGACGTATCTCGCCCAACCGTAATAGGCAAAACGACGCCTGGGTATAATACGGTGTTCTTAAGCGCCAAAATGGGAAGGGCATCCGGTAACTGCTCTGCATTTAATTTTTTCTCTTCATCAGCGGTCAGCAGGGGGATCGCATGATCAAAATCGTCATCACTCTGCATATAAAATGGTAACATGCGTCTATCGGTTTCTGGTTAAAGTGCTGTTTATCCAAAGATAGGGCCATAAAATCATGCCAATTTTATGGCCCTGACAACTTGGCATTGAAAAGGTTTTATGGATGCCTGAATGATACGGTTGTTTCTCAGGAAGACAAAGTGTATTTTGGAAAATTAAGTGCAAGCCGAAACTTTCTTATAAGGACTGTGATTAACTATTTTAAATCGCAATCTGCAAAATTTCTTTCAACCATTCTTTCAAGTTCTTTATGTGGCATTCATCCATTTTAGGTGCAATTGGCGACACCCCTTTGGTTAAACTGAATAAAATTACCACCCACATTCCTTGTACGGTATTGGCAAAAGTGGAGTTCTTTAATCCTGGTGGTTCTGTGAAAGACCGCATTGCCCTTAAGATGATTGAAGACGCAGAAAAAGCGGGTACGCTCCATCCTGGTGGAACCATTATCGAAGGAACCAGCGGCAATACTGGGGCCGGATTGGCCATTGTAGCCATTGCAAAAGGTTATAAATGTATATTTACTACAACCGATAAGCAAAGTCAGGAAAAACTGGATGTGCTTCGGGCGCTTGGCGCGGAGGTAATTGTATGTCCTACCAATGTTGCACCAGAAGATCCTCAGTCATACTATTCGGTTGCCAAAAGGTTAAGCAAAGAAATTCCCAATTCCATTTATCCCAATCAATACGACAATCCGTCGAATGTCCAAGCCCATTATGAATCCACAGGGCCTGAATTATGGACACAAACCGAAGGAAAAATCACCCATTATATCGCTGGAGCAGGAACTGGTGGGACGATTTGTGGAACGGCAAAATTCCTAAAAGAGCAAAATCCCGATCTGAAGGTGATAGGTGTGGATCCTTATGGTTCTGTCTATTATAAGTACTTTCATGAACGGGTATTCGACCATGCCGAAATTTACCCTTATATCACCGAGGGCGTCGGGGAAGACATTTTGGCAGGAAATATGGATTTTGATCTGGTTGATGATTATGTTAGGGTGACAGACAAAGAGGCCATGCAATACACCCGACGGCTAGCAAAAGAGGAAGGATTGTTCGTAGGAGGGTCGTGTGGAATGGCTATGGCCGGGGCTCTACATTGGTTAGAAGCACATCAGAAAACGCTAAAGCCAGAGGATGTGGCTGTGGTATTGTTACCAGACTCTGGATTTCGGTATCTATCCAAAATCTACAATGACAAATGGATGGAAGTAAATGGGTTCTTAGAATAATATTGCCCTTACTGTAAAGAACTTAGGCTCCCCTCTATGATGGTAAAGGGAAGCCTAAGTTTGTAAAAAATAAATAAGATTGCCTCTATATCGAATCTGGTTTGCAAGGCTAAACTGTAACTTCCTACATAAGGCAATTTTTATACAGCCAAGTTTGGCCTATTTGATAGAGGTCAAAGTCATCGTAGATTTTCCTCCGGCCAAGCGCCCCATCATACCACCTTTAATCTCCGATTCTTGTTTTACCATTCCCACCCCCAAAACAAACCATTCGTTTACCAAAATCTTTGAACCGGGTATCGAGATGCCAGCCACTTTCATTTTTAGTTCCTGAACCGACGAAATTTGAATGGCATTAAAGGTTCCGGCTGGAACGGTGATGGGGCCAATCCCCACAACTTTACGATCTGATATTTTGATATTGGCTTCTCCCATGGCGGCTCCGTTCATTTTAGATTGTACGGTCGTTTCTGCATTGGGCAGGATTTGCCCGGCCTTCATCGTAGAAGGAAATTCGACAAAGGACGCTTGTACCCCTGCTTCAAATGGTTGTCCGCCCGATCCTGCCATAAGGCCTCTTACATCCATGCTCATGGTACCATTCTGGCATTTCACTGTATAGGGTGACGAGGAGAACCCTTGGCCTTTGGTGGGTGTAAAGGATGTCTTTGCGGAAATCTCGGTTGCATTTTTGTTTGCGCTGATAATTTCAATTTTATAAGTTCCGGAGGGTTTATTCTTAGAATCCTTCATGTCATACGTCAAAACGGATCCAGCCTTATTGCTGAAATACGTTTTACATTGGGCCAATGTGGCATCTGGTCTGGTGGCAAGTACGAAAAATGCCAGCAGAAGCATACTTTTTTTCATGGTTGTAGCGGGTTGAATTTAATAAAAACAGGTTCTTCAGTATATTACGAAAAAAGTTGGCCTGCTGGATCATGGGATTTTCTTTCATCATATGGAGTTAATTATGTACAGAATGAATGGGTTAAGATGGCTACTTTTATGGGTTATGTGGCCCTTAATGACTGCCGCACAGGTTGAGACAGAAGCGGATCGGATTGCACAAAAGTCTTTTAATGCCGTTGGGGGACAGGAGACATGGGAAGGAACCCGTTATTTGGCTTTTTCTTTTTCGGCGATCCGTAACAGCCAACAAACACCACCGATTCGTCATGTTTGGGACCGATGGGAAGGGCGGTACCGTGTTTCATGGAAGAAAACGGGTGATACCACCGTTACAGTTTTGTTTAATGTTCAAAATCAACAGGGAAGAGCATATTATAATGGAGTAGTTGTACCAGAAGTGAAGCAGAAAGACCTATTAGACACCGCCTATCGGCGTTTCATCAACGATACCTATTGGCTTCTCGTAGCCACCAAATTTTTTGACCCTGGGGTATTCCGGTCTGTGGCCCCTGACTCCAACACGGCTACCAGCGAAGTGTTTACAACCTCTTTCGGAGAAGTTGGGTTAACACCAAAGGACCGTTATTGGTTTTGGGTAGATAAGGAAACTGGCCGAATCCAGCAATGGGCTTTTGTTCTTCAGAGTAATCGGGATGGGAAGGCCACGTATTATCGTTGGGAAGATTGGGAGGAACTTTCTTGCAGCAAAGGCCCTGTTTGGGTTTCCACCCGGAAAGTGAGTCCGGCAAATGGAAATGCCATCTTGACCAATCAAGTTTCTTGTCCAGCCCATATTCCTCCCGACGTCTTTGAAAACCCACAAGATGGGTATTAAAACGATGCAGCTAATGTGATAAGTTTTCGGATGGTGTTTAGGTTGCGTGTGGTGGCCTTTATTCGCAAATGGCGTTCAAAAAGCCCATTCTCCAATTTTGTTCTCCCATATCCGTTCGGACAAAAGACGAAAATTTCTCCTTCTCTCCAAACAAATTCGTCTGGTGGAAAATGAATGTTTGTCAAAGATTGGGCTACCTCTGGCGTAGGAATGTGTTGTAAAAAAGTGACATGAATTTTTGTAGGATCAATATCTGGATTGCTGAGAAACGGATTATGCTCGATAACCCGCCGAAATTCGGGTAGTGTGCGGGTTATGGCCTCTACTTCCATTGAAAAGCGTTGCCGAATGCAGGCTGAGATCTGTTCGGAAAGGGTTGTAGGGCGAGACTCTTGGGTATGGACAACCAAATTTCCGCTTTGAATATAGGTTTGAACGTTGGTAAGTCCCATATTTTCCAACTGCACCGCCAAGTCTTTCATCCGAATTTTTTTATGGCCGCCTACATTGATGCCACGCAACAAAACAATTTGGGGATGGGTCATCTTCCTGTATCTTTAAGTCCCTGTTTCAGTGTAGCAAGGATATTAAGATAGCTTTTATATCGCTCTGGTGTAATGTGTCCGTCATTCACCGCCTGAATAATGGCACAGTTCGGTTCATGGTCATGTGTACAATTGGGGTAGTAGCAATCGTCTAAAAAGGGTCTAAATTCCAAGAAAAAACCCGAAAGGTCTTCTGGCGAAAGGTCCCAGATACCAAATTCACGTAGGCCAGGTGTATCTGCAACATATCCACCGTCTGAAAGCGGCCAAAGTTCTGCATGGGTGGTGGTATGTTTTCCTTTTTGGGTATAATCCGACATTTCCCCCGTTCTAAGCCCTAAATTGGGTTCTAAGACATTGAGTAAACTGGATTTCCCCACACCGGAAGGACCAGACATCACCGAGGTTTTGTTTTGCAACGCGATCCGTAAAGCCTCCAGTCCTTCGCCAGTGCTCGACGAGGTGAGAATTACCGGATACCCCAAGTCTTCATAGGTCTGTTTCCACCATGCCATTTCGGTTGCAAGTTCTTCATCCAAAAGGTCACATTTATTAAGAAGAATACCAGCGGGAAGTTCATTGATCTCGGTCATGACCAAAAAGCGATCAATAAAACCCGGATTAAACTTAGGAAAAATAACAGATTGCACACACCAGGCCATATCCACGTTGGCCACAATCACATGCTCAATGGTGGCTTTTCGTCCGGCGGCCCTTCTACTGAGTTTGCTCCATCGTGGATGGATAAACATGATGGTGCCAGAGCCATCCACTTCAATCTGGAGGTCCACCTGGTCTCCAACCGCTATCGGATTGGTGGTTTCTTTGTCCTTCAACCTGAATTTACCCCGCATCCGTGAAGCAATCATGCCTTCTGCGGTAAAAACATTGTACCAACTTCCCGTAGATTTCAGCACGATTCCGGTGATGCGTGTTGCTTTGCCCATAGAAATTCCCGATTTTGAAACCATACTGGTCACGGCTCGTCTAAATGGCCATGTTTCACTTTAGCCGAAATATACCATGGCAGAAAAACGTTTTGAAAAGGTTCTCGAACAATTCGGTGCCTTATCGTTAGAAGAAAAATCAAAGTTCTTGTTAAAAGCCACCTTCGAGACGGCTTTTGGAGCCTTTGAGGAGTTGACGAACCTAATGGCGGAGACCTATCAGACTGTCACCAATGAACGTTGGAACAATGCCGACGAAAAATTTAAGCAAACAAACGACTCGGATACCAAGGGCGTTGAGGTGCCGATTTCTGACGAAGCGGTGAAATCCTCCCCCAATTTTGAAGAAGCGGAGGATCTGACAGCAGGGCAAGAAATGGCCTCCTCTGACGACACAAAACCCAAAAAAAAGTCTAAAAAAAACAAGGATGAAAGCCCGGATTAACCACTATGTCTGATCTGGAACGGAAACAAGCTGCCAGTGAGTGGCTCAAAGAATTGGTTGCCGAAGAATCCACCTTGGGCCGTCTTTCTATGATTGGGGGGGCGGCATTACGCCTCGCCGTCAATTTGGTGGACGCTGGCCTGACCGAAGCTGGAAAATTAGTGGATGAAGCCCGTGGAGCGTTTTTGGAGGCTTTAGAACCTGACTCTGTGGAGGATGCAAAGATATTGGTGGAGGAAATAAAGGAAGATAAATTTCCAGAAGAGTCAGCCTCATAGCAAGCCCTTATTGGTTTTCATCGTTGGTAAATCATTAAAGGCCGTTTTTGGTGTATTTTGTGGCTTCGTCTTGACGAAGCCATTTTTTTAAACGTGTAATACACTATGCCGGTAACCATAAAGGCTGTAGAACCCGATTCCGTCGCTGACTTAGCCGGATGGAAAGCCGGAGACCAGGTGGTTTCTATTAATTTTCATCCGATTCAAGATGTATTAGACTTCCGGTTCTATGCCGCCGAAGAACGACTCGACGTCAAAATTCGGAAATCGGGCTTATTGACTGAACAAACGATTGAAAATCGTGACCTTGCGCCAATGGGGGTTGAATTAGAAGACTTTCGGATCAAACACTGCGGAGACGATTGTATGTTCTGCTTTGTAGATCAGAACCCGCAGGGACTGCGCGAGTCGTTATATTTTCGGGATGGTGACTACCGGATGTCCTTTCTGTATGGGAATTACATCACCATGACGAATTTGCGGGAACGGGATCTGGATAGAATTGTAACGCAAAGGCTTAGCCCACTGTATATCTCGGTTCATTGTACCGACAACGAGATCCGGCATAAAATGATGGGCCATAAAACCGACGATAGGCTCATGGAAAAATTGCAGCTTTTGCGGGATCACGATATCGAGATGCATACCCAAATTGTGTTGGTGCCGGATTGGAACGATGGGGAGGTCTTGTGGCGGACCGTGCATGATTTGTATGCCTTAAATGACGCTATTCAGTCCGTAGCAGTGGTCCCTGTTGGGCTTACAGCGCATAGAGTGGGCCTTCATCAACTCCGTCCACTCTCCCAGCAGGATGCTCGCACCGTAATCTCGAAAGTTCATGGTTGGCAAGACACTTTTTATGCAGAAATCGGACGACGTTTTGTTTATCTGAGCGATGAAATATACCTTTTGGCTGATGCATCATTCCCAGAAATGGACCGTTACGATGATTTTCCGCTCATGGAAAACGGTGTAGGTATGTGTCGGGATTTTGTTACGGAGTTTGACTTTCAGGCAGAGGAATTCCCAGATACGTTGGAAACCCCTCGAACCGTGACCTTGGTAACCGGAGAATTGCCTGCACCTATTTTAAAAAAACATATTGCCCCACGTCTGAATCGGGTTTCGGGACTTTCTGCAAATGTGGTGGTAGCCCCCAATGTATTGTTTGGTCGTCCTGTGACCGTGAGTGGCCTGCTATCGTACCAATGTTTTGTGGCTGCCCTCAAAGGCCGGGATCTGGGCGATTTGGTGTTATTACCACCCGATTGTTTGAATTTTGAGGGGCTGTTTATGGACAATAAAACCCCTGAAGACTTGAGTGCTGCGCTCGGCGGCGTGCCCGTACAGGTTTTTGGTGGGGATTGGGTGGACTTTTTTGAAATACTTCAATCACGTTGATCGTTTATAGAATTGCTATGTTGAACCTTACCCCTGAACAACCTTTTGACAGCGAGGTGCCTGCTGGCACTATTGCATTTGTTCCAATGGAACCGCACCTAAACGACGCCCAAGCAGTGGGGGGGAAAATCCCCTTGGATCGGTTTTGGGAACGCCAGAAATTTCCTCCGTGGCTAATGGCAATTTTGGCAATGTTCTTGTTTTTTTTGCTGTTTAATGTGTTGGGTGCCATTTTTATGGTGGGTTCTTTGCTGATACAGTCTAATGGAAATGCGCTCGACCTGACGAATGTGGAAAAACTTTTAAAGCAGGACGTGATGGGGCAGTTGGTTGGAAATACCATCGGTCAGTTTTTAGGGCTGGGAATTCCGGCTTTGCTACTGGCCAAAGGTCATTCCTCGCGTTGGCTGGATTTTCTCCGGATTCGGAGTGTGGACATATCCACTGTTTTGTGGTCGGTTCTTGGCTTGGTCGCAATTTATCCGTTGATTGCCTTTTCCGCAGAACTCAACGCCCTCATTCCAGCACCAGAGGTAGTTCAGAAGATGGATAAGATACGTGAAGATTTTATTATGGAATTATTGCGAAAAAGTAATATTTGGTTTAATTTGTTTGCTGTAGCTTTAACCCCAGCGATTTGTGAGGAAATACTGTTCCGGGGATACGTACAGCGGCAAATAGAACGAAGCATGACGCCTGTTTGGGCTATCGTAATAACGGGGACGGTATTTGGCTTGTACCATTTGTCTTATGCACAAGCCCTCCCTTTAAGCCTCATTGGGATTTATTTATGCTGGCTCACTTGGAAAACGGGTAGCATTTTGCCTGCTGTCGTCGTACATTTCGTCAATAATGGATTTTCGGTGGTAATGGCTACTACATTGATGCATCAAAAAGGATTTGATCCCTCCAAAATGGAGCAACTGCCCTTGCCTTGGTATGGTATGTTGCCCTTGGTTTTGGTTGGTCTGTTGGCATTTCGGTATGTCATGCGTAGAATACACGCCAAAACACCTTTTTCCGAACATGCTCCGGCGTCCGTTTTGTAATACCCTACCCATAAATCATTAGGAGAATAATATGGCACAAGGCATTGAATTTGATGGCTGGTCCATCGTTTTTTGGTCTGAAGTAGAATATGAGTCCGAAATTGTTCGTGACCGATTGGAATCTGAAGGTGTGGAAGCCATCATTATGGACATGTCTTCCTCTTCATTACCCATTCAAATGTCTGATTTTAGCCGATTTGTGGTGATGGTTAAGCCAGAAGATGTAGATCGGGCCGATGAAATCATTACGATCGAGCCAGTGAGTGAAGAAGAATTGGAAGAAGCCGCGATGAATGCAGAACCGTTAGAGTTTATGGATGATGACCTTGAAGAAGAAGCCTGAGACCAATGCGTCTCCACCCGATTCCGCGACCACAAAAAATGTGTTTTTGGAGATTTTCGTCCAGCCACATGGACGTGGATTTATGTATCGTGCCCTTGCCAAGACCGAGTGGGGACAACAAATCACCGTTGAAGGCTATGCGGCGGGTTCTCAAAAAGAGGTAGAGCGGGTAGTGCAAAAGCGGGTGCAAAAAGTATTAGACGATCAACGGAAGCAAAGGGCACACGTGAAAGCGGTGCAAGCAATTTCGGAACCTGTGGAAAGGGCGGAACTCGTGGCCAATGTTCCGCCTCCGGAAAATCATCCAGAAGGACAGGTTCAAGAAGCCATACAGGCAATGCTTAATAGCCCTTTGACGGTAAGCTATACACGCGAATCCAAAGAAAATGGCCGCCCTCGTAAAATAACTTATACAATCAAGCCTAGTAATTCCGAGTAACGGCCTTCGATGGATGGGTATTACAACGACCAACCCGTTCGGTATTCCCGCTTGATGTATTGATTGGCTGGTTCAAAATTGGTAATGCGCAATTGTTTAGCATCCCAAAGGAGTTGTTTACGTCCGGTAAGAGCCTCTTCCCACTCTCCTTTTCGATTTTTTACTTTTTCTAAGGTATTCAGGCTTCTCAGGGCTAAGTTTCCAATGAGGATCATTTCGGTGAGGGGGCCTGCATAGTTAAAATTAGCGCTTGGGGCTGGTCCTCCTTTGCAGGCTTCCACCCAACTCGTCTGGTGATTGCCTTTTACCCGTGCAATCATTGGTGCTGGTTCTTTAAAATCCTGCATCAGTTTGGTCGGAAGGAGGGTTGGTTTGGAGGCATAACACCCGCAAACTATTTTTCCCTTGTCTCCAATAAACAAAACCCCGCCATCCCAATCCCCAAAAGGCTCGTCTGCTCCCAGCTCTAAAGGTCGTGGTGGCCGGAGATTTCCATCATACCAAGTAAGCCGAACTTCTGGCATTTGATCTCGTGCAGGAAAATTAAAATGAATTAGTGAAGCGGCGGGTGCACTGTCGTTATTCAAGATAGGCGCCCACGGGGCTTGATAAACCGATGGGGTACTCGCTTCGACACTGGTGGGGTATCCTAATTTGAGTGCCTTAAACGCCGGATCAACAATGTGACAAGCCATGTCACCCAAAGCGCCAGTCCCGAAATCCCACCAACCCCGCCAACCAAAAGGAACATAGGTGGGGTGATAGGGACGCATGGGAGCTGGCCCTACCCAAAGGTCCCAGTCGAGCGTGCCAGGAATCGGTGGCGTTTCGGTTGGTCGGGAAATCCCTTGTGGCCAAACGGGACGATTGGTCCAGCAATGGACTTCAGAAACCTTGCCGATTACGCCGCTCCAAATCCATTCACATACCCTCCGAATGTCTTCCGAGGAATTGCCATGATTGCCCATTTGGGTTTGTAACCCACGTTCTCTTGCCGTTTCTGTAAGCATACGTGCTTCATGAATGCTATGAGTCAAGGGTTTTTCTACATAAACATGTTTATCTAATCGCATTGCCGCCATCGCTACAACGGCATGGGTATGGTCTGGTGTTGCTACCATCACCGCATCAATATGCTTATGTTCGGCCTCCAGCATTTTTCGAAAGTCTTTATAACGATTGGCTTTCGGGTATTGTGCATACGTAGAGGCCGCATTTTGGTCGTCCACATCACACAAGGCCACAATATTTTCTGCGGTTTCTCCGGTTTTTTCATTCAATTGAGAAGCCCCTTTGAGAATCCCTTTTCCGCGGCCTCCTACGCCAACGCCTGCAATATTTAGGCGATCACTGGGGGCAATGTAACCGGGGCCACCCAAAACATAACGGGGGATAATCATAAGGGAACCAAGTCCGATGGCGGCTTTGGAGAGGAACACACGACGCGACTTGCTAACAGGTTCTTTCGGGGACATTTATTTGAGGTTTTGGTGAATGAGACCACTATAATCGGAAATTGTAAAGGCAGATGCAAGGGTCACTACAATTTCTTTTGTGTTTATGGAGGTTGATGACCGAGGGGTTATTTCAGAACTTCCTTCTGTCTATGATAGAATTCCCCGTTGGCAATAAGAATACATGATTTCGATCCTATGGAATTGATTTCCTTATCCAGTCAAAAAAACCTCCTTAGAAACGGAATGTATTTTAGGTTTAACCCGAGCCTAAAGTTAAGCGTTACCTAAATAATCATCATTTACGCCGCGTATTCAAAAATAGACTATATTGTATTACAAATATTTTGAAGGAGAAAGCTATCTTAATAACTTATGTACGAATAGATTTAGATTCTGTATTACTTCTTCTGGAATTTCATCATCTTCAAGCCAAGAATGAACATCCCCAATATATCTCATACCAAGATACTTTGCACTTTCAATAAATGGCATATGGAATCCATTTTTAAAATTATGGTCTGAACCACAACTTAATACGGCCATTTCTTTTCCCCTTAACATTCTTCCTACTTCCTTTGAGGTGGTCTGATTTAGGCGGACACAAATCTAACTTAATATTGTGTCATGAAGAAACAAGAACAAGCATTAAGTCCTGCAAGTGCGAACCGGTTGCGGCGCAAGTATGACAGGGCGTTCAAAGAAGAAGCAGTGCGGAT
>JAEUSQ010000039.1:300000-376156 GCA_016788705.1 Bacteroidetes Order II. bacterium | reverse complement strand
TCCGCACTGCTTCTTCTTTGAACGCCCTGTCATACTTGCGCCGCAACCGGTTCGCACTTGCAGGACTTAATGCTTGTTCTTGTTTCTTCATGACACAATATTAAGTTAGATTTGTGTCCGCCTAAATCAGACCACCTCAGTTTCAAATTTATATCATCTTTATTTTCTCCTTTTAAAAGACTGATAATAAATTCAAATACTTCTTTTGGCTTATTCTCTTGTAATAAGCTTTCTATTTTCTGCTGTTCTATTTCGTAAGGGTTTTTCATTTTTTCTTAATTGCCCATAACTTAGTTATATCTGCCCTTTTCGTGTTTTTTGTCGTACTTTTCGGTAAAAAGGGTGTCCAAAGGACTACGGATACTCTGTATGGTTCGCTGACTTATGTGGGTGTAGCGCAATGTCGTTTGGGTGTCACGGTGTTTCAGGGTTCTTGTACCAGCTACGTCTTGCACCTATACGCAATCTGCGCTGCTTGTGTGGTCAACACGGTCATGGGCTGCTGGAAATTGGTACATTAGCGGTCGTAATATAAAGATTTTTTCGGCGTTAAAAAGGAAGTTCTTTGGGGTATGGTGTCGTGTAACGATCCAGATAAGTCAATCTGCCCTAAGAAAAGGACGGGCCGGATCGCTTTGGCGGCTTTCGTTTCCGGCATTATCTATGGCTGTAATGCGATACCAATGGTGTTTTTGCCCGGTAGGATCGCGGAAGACCAAGGTTTGCACCTCTACTTCAGCAATTTGGGTGTAGATGCCTGTCGGAAGTGTATCCGATCGGTAAATCCGGTACTTGGATAGGTCGTTTGCTACAACTGGTTCCCAGATCAGTTCCACAAAGCCTTCGCGTGGAAAAGCCCGCACATTTCGCACTTCACGAGGTGGATTCAGGTCGTTGGCGGTTACGGGTTCCGAGGTTTTAGGCTTGCTGACATTCCCCAAAGAGTCTAATGCTACGACCGTGTAGCGATAGGTGTGGGGCTGGGTAATGGCTTCGTCGCGGTAATAAAACGTATTGGTTAGGGTTGAGAGGAGTTTTTCGGGTGCATTGTTTTCTGAGCGGAAGAGTTGGTATTGCACCACATCGGTAGAAGGAGAGTTGAGCCACGATACATTGATATAGCGTCCGAGCTGGTTTGCTGCAATTATTTGTGCAGGAGGTTCTGGTGGGGTCATATCCGGAATTTTTAGGGTGACAAACGTGGTATCACTAAAGTTCAGGGCATGATCTGCGGCAGTTACGGCAAAATCATAGGCGGCTCCTTCTTCAAGGCCATTTCGTTTCAAGGTGGTATCGGTAAATTGGTTGGTTTTAAGGCTATCTCGGCTTATTTGCATCCAAGCGGTAACGCCTTTTTCAACTCGTTTCCGCAAAACCACATAACTTTTAAGGTCGTAAACTTCAGTTGCATTCCACGTTAGCACAATGTCTTTATTAGGCTGCAGGTTGGCTTTTAGCCCTTGGGGTGGGGGCGGAGGTACTTGGTCTTTCACAATCTCCATTACCGGATTACTCC
Organism: Bacteroidetes Order II. bacterium; assembly: GCA_016788705.1. Lineage (NCBI taxonomy): Bacteria > Pseudomonadati > Bacteroidota > unclassified Bacteroidota Order II. > Bacteroidota Order II. bacterium. Next base: position 374,640 of record JAEUSQ010000039.1, on the reverse strand, counting down.
GCTCACTTTCGTTTCCGGCGGCATCCACAACCACCATACTATAATAATAGGCTTTGCCGGAAATCAGGTCTTTGCGGTCGGTAAAGGTGGTTTGGTTGAGGGGCATCATTTGGGTGAGTAACTTCTCGTACCCATCTTCGAAGCGTGGACTGCGGAGGATGTGGTATCCAGCAGCATCGGGTGTTAGGGATTGTGGCCATGTTAGCTGCAAAGAACCGTCACGATATGCCACAATGGTGACACCGGGGAGTGGGTCGGGTGGGATGTTATCAACGAGTGTGATGGTGGTGGTTTCACTTTGTTGGCCGAATTGCCCCGAAATGGTTTGTGCAACCACAAAAAAAGTTTCTCGGGTGGCATTGGATCCGGCAATCCATGTGTAGGTTCCACTGGTGGTATTGGCGTTTCGGATGATAGGAGTGGGGTTGATTTTCTCGAACATCTCCCGACCTTCGCGGTCTTTTTTGTTTAGGGCACGGTAGAGGTGGAATTGTATCACCTTGTCGTCTTGTTCTTCCGAGGCGGTTGGGAAGCGCCATTGGAATTTGATTTCTCGCCCTTTGGCTTCTGCTTTTAGGTCTTGGGGGGCAATGGGAATATCCGGCTGAATCTTAAGGGTGCGTGTTGTGGATTTGCCGATGGGTTTATTGGATAAATTGAGCGTTTCAAGGCGATACGTTACCGTTTGTCCCATTGTAGCCGTAGAATCCACCCACAATTGTCCCAATGCAATGGCGACGGTGGGATACGAGAAGGCATATAAATTCCCACTAATTCGATCTGATTTTAACCGAAATAACATGGCCGTAGGGTCATCTTCGCCAAGGGTTTCTCGGATCGAATTATAGTCTTGGCCAAGTAACTCGCGGAGTTCAATACCTGACTGTACACCCCGAATCGGCTCTGCTCCGTTCAGGCGGACTTCATTTCCTGCGGCCTCTTTTCGATAAAAATGGTAGCCCTGTCCAGATTTTGGGGGCTGTGTTGCGTAAATGAAGACACGTCCATCTGCATTAACCGAAGTTCTGACCTGTGGGTCTTGCGCCCAAACGGTGTTGGTTGTTGTACTTATTAAGATAAATAAGCCCAATAGCCAAAAAAAACTTTTATTTCCTATCATATTATTTTTAATAGGTTTTTGCGTGGTGAGAGCACTTTGACGTTCTCTTTTTTACCCACAAATTAAAATCTATAGACCACCGGTGGAAAATAATAGGTTGGGGGTTGGGGTATGGGGACGCGCACGGTAGAGACGGTCTCTAAACCTACCCCGTTTGCGATTCTTACCATCACATCCACATTTAGGAGGGAGCGATCGGCGGTTCGGTTTCGGGTAATGGTGCGCGAGAAGGTTCCAAAGGATGGACTTATCCACCAAGCACCAGCTGTCCAGTCTTGTAATACCGCACCATTAATAGGGTTTACGATGCGATACTCGATATAAGAAATTCCAGATTCGCCATCGTTCATGTTGTTTACGGTAATGGTATAGTCTCCTGAATCACGGTTGTATGTGGCCGTTACGCCACTCGTTTGCGGGCGGGTGGTGTCTATACGGAATGGGCCTGTGGAAACCGTTGCGGACTTCATGTTTTGCCCATTCAGTGCACGCACTTGTACATAGACATTCGCCCCATTCGATAAGTCATTGGCAGTAATGGCACGGGGTGAATCGCTCATTCCGAGGAAGTAGCCCAAGGCAAAGGTCGTGCCTGATCCTGGTGGTGTATAACGCGGAGCCTCGTTTATGATGAGGTCTGGTTGGTTATCTGTTCGGAAAGCACGGAGGTTGGTGCTTCCGAGCGTGGTTCCGACGGCAAATTGGTAACCACGTAAGCCCGATTCTGCGTCTTCGGATTTTTGGGTGACGTAAACCGCTTTGGTTCCAAGTTTGGCACGCACAATGGGAATGGTGGGTGCGGATGGGTCGGGGGCGCTAAAAGGCCCGATAGTCAGGGCATCACCATTATTGCCTGCATTGTCCACCGCCCAAATGTGTGCATAAAATGGATTTACAAAAGTGAGAGGGCCACTATTCAAAACTGCGGTAAGCGATGTGGTGGTTCGCACTTGATCCTCTGGTGTGGCAAGGGATGCCTCGGTTGCATCGCGGTTGGTACTTAGGATGTAGCGGTAGAACTGTAAACCGGAAGCCAATGCTCCAGGCGCTGCGGGGTCGGTGGAGGCTTGCCAGTTGAGGGGATAGGATGGTGTAGCAATGCTGGGCTGGGTATTGGTTAGCGGCGAAGCATAAACAACGGCTGCATTGGCTCCGATCGGGGCATAATTCGTAGGAGGCGGGGGCGTGAAACCACCGATTAGGCCGCCTTCTACACGGGCAGCAAAGGGTGCTTGTGGCCGGGTCGGCTTTGTTGTGTCCACGGTGAAGGTTTTTGTTGTAACAATGCTTCGCAAGCCTTGGCCATTTACGGCCCGCACGGAAAGATAATAGGTATTGCCAGAGGTCAAATTGAGACCCCGGATGGTGGCTTCGGTTTTGGTAGCGATATTGTCCCCCAAACGGGTACGAACCCCTTGCATGGTTCCCCAGTTTCGTATTTGCGTGCCGCCGGAAGAGGTTCCGATGGCATACTCAATGTCACGAATGTCCGACTCTAAGTCTAAAGCCACCACATCTACCGGAATCCGGTCGGTTTCATTCACCCAAATCCGTTGGATCGTGGTAGAATAAGGTGTCATAAACGACCTTCCTGAAATAGGATCTATGTTCAAGAAGTATGAAGTCTCGGTGGACTCGGTCTGTACCTTATCGGTCAGGTTAACAGACCATATTGCAGGTGCCGACGTGTCATTAGAGAGGACGCTTCCTCCCGGTGTTGTCCCACTTCCGGAATAAGTGCTTCCTGTTCCTACATTTACCCGTACCTGAACCCCGCGTATGGCCGTATTTCCGCCTGGCCCACGTGCCATCAGTCGGAAGGCAATGGTACGTTGGCTTTCTGTGTCGCTCCGTTTTACCACCGTATGGCGTTGTGTGGTTTCTGTACCTACAGACACAAAGGCTTCATCTGTAAGAATCGTATTTCCTCCCGCATTGTCTATGGCATAGGCATATTCGGCCACGCCATTGGGGTGTGCTGCCGACCAAGTGAAGGTAAGGTCATTAAAATATTGTCCGGTAGGCTTGTTGGAGGAGAAGGAAATCCCTGTAATAACCGGTGGTTCCATGAGTCGGGCAAAATTAGCACGTTGGGTTTGCCAAGTCGTGTTGTCGGTAGTGCGCAAAACGGTTGTTCTCCAGTTGATGTATTCGTCCAACATTCCAAAGAGGGTGGTCATCATGCGTGCTTTTACGGCATAGAGTTCATCTATGGCCGAAGAGAATTCGTTATAGCGGGTTCTGAGGTTGGTTAATCCGGTGTTGAAGTCGGATAATTTTTCAGCAACTTCGGTTGGTACCGCATTGATGCGTTCATTTAAGCCATTTCGGTGCATGGTTACCCACATTTCTCGGCCAACATTCTCTAAGTTCAACATCAAATTATTGTTGTCTAAACTTGTTCGGAAGGTATTGGCTTCGTTTAATGCGCGGGTATCGCCACCACTTTCGTTCTTGTACAATAATTTTAGGATTTGTAAACGACGTTGATACGCCAATTCACGGCTTCCGGTATTGAGTGCATTAAACTGGGTTTGGTTAAAAATGGGATTGGTGGCAATAAGCCTTAACGGGCCGGAAAAATTAAAGGTAAAAATTCGAATGTTTACTGCTGTATTCATCACATTATTAATCGCACTTTCCACATTCGTACTGATGCTGTTTAAGGCATTGAGGCGCCGCCGATATACATCCATCATTTCCCATGAGTACGAGATGTATCGGCTATGGAAGGCATGAACGGATTCCATGGCATCGCGGAAAACACGGCTGATTTCCTGAACAGAGCGGTTTGGTTGGGTTGCTTTTGGGACGCCCAGCATGGTGGAGTATCCCAAAGAACTGCCAATCGTCATGCCACTATATTGCTTGTTGGTGGCCGATGAACGCCATGTTACGGCTGGTGCTACGGCTTGTATATCCACAGAGGTTTGGCCCCGCATGACATCATCAATTTTGTTGATATTGGCGGTAACAGCAGCGATGGATTCTTGGTATTGTTGGTCCAGAGCAGCGACTGCGGCCCGGAAATCGTTCATTCGTTGGGCATTTTGGTCTTCGGCGCTTTGGTCAATATCAAAGTTAGGTGGCGTGTCGCCAGACCAGTTGGCACGTAGGTTTTGAATCGGATTACGCAAAGCCACATCCAATTCATTGACTTCATTTTCCCATTCGATGGCTTCGGATACCGCACCTTGAAGGCGGGTAATGACGGCAGGTGCCTGAGCCGTCACACGACCCAGGTTTATGGTCATCTGGGTACGGCTGGCAGAAAGAGAGGCGGTAGCGCGGTTTGCTTCAATCACATTGTCCACCACTTGTTGATATACCGTCGGGAATGCCAGATTGGTTCCGGGGAAGGTTGTGTTCACCACATTATAGAAGTCGCGCTCTCGGTTGACGGCATAGGTTGCAAAAGCCGCACGCCACGATTGTGGGTAGGATTGTAGGAGAGAGCCTGCGGCAGTTAGCTCTGCTTCGGAAAGGGCAAAGACCTGTGGGGCATTTTGGGCTTGTTGGAGGGCACCTGCGGCTTCATCGGCAGCTTGCTCCATTTCGGCGGCTTGGTTACGGGCATCCTCTATCATCTGGCGATACCGTTCGTCGGAACCCATGCCACCATCCCACGACCCATTTCGGCAGGCAATCCAGAGTCGGATCGTGCCTTCAAATACAAAAATGACCTTCACGCGTCCACTTGCGGCGGCATAAATCAGGTAATTAGGGCCTTCTCGAATAAAGGCACCTTCTGCACTGGCACTCAGGGAAGCAAGCCCCCCCAGAACCGAGGCTTCGATTCCCATGCGGACATATGCTCCAAAGGCATCACGCGGTTTGTTCCACCAGACGGAGAGATCAAAACTGGTGTTCACGGCTACGATCCAGAAGTTAAAACCGCCGCGTGCAGAGAGGTCGAATAGGAAGCCATTGTTGGTGACAACAAATCGTCCATTTACGGTGATGATAGAAATGATACGGAAGTCATTGATACTACCATTAATGGCCCATACGGTTTCGGCACTTCCAGCCTTGATCACGCTAAAGTTCACTTCAGCACGCCCAGTCACGATACTCGGATAATTAACCACCACCTCTACGCCTCCCGCCATAGAGAAGCGGGTTGGGGAATACTCTAAGTTCAGGAAAAAGCCAATATTAAGCCGCTCCTGTGATTGACCAAAAACCGTTCCACGTGCATTGATGGAGATGGCCCAAGCGCCTCCCGGCCCACCTGCGGCAAACATAAACAAGGTGCGAACGGAAACCGCATATACGGGATGCGTACCGACGAATCCGGCATCGGCGGCGAGCAACATGGCAAAGGTCATGCCCTCGACCGATGGGAGCGGGCGCATCGGGGTGAAGTTGATGATATTGGTGACAATGCGGATGTCTTCGTTTTCAGGACGATAGAAGAAGCCGGCTCCCACACCTGTGAGCGTAACAATACCGGGGTAAAGTGGAATGGGAACACTGATATAGGCAAACATTCCAAAACTAAGTTGACCGCCTTTGTTGGCAAATTTACCCATAAAAGCAAATCCAACACCGCCACTGCCACCGAGACTCGTAATGGTTCCACCGCCTGCTGCCCGTAGGAGAAAATCGCCGTTGGATTGGGTGAACTCCATATGAGCCGTCAGGCTCCCCACACCATTCAAACTGACATTAAAGTTTTTGATCCGCAAATAAATGCCGCCTGCACGTGGAATGTAGTACATCACTTGATCTACGCCGCCGCTAAAGGTGCTTCCAAGCGAGAGTTGTACCCCATTGAAGAGCATGTAGGATTGGGTGTCCACGGTGCAATCTTGTACAACTGGATTTTGTGGTGTAGAACCTGGGCCTTCGCAACTGTACGTTAGATTGCCTGTCCCATTGGTGAACGAACCGAGTCTTAGGGTCGCAATTCCCATGAGTTGGGCTTCAAATTCGCCCGTAAATCGTCCGGGGTTTACAATGCCTGTTCGATCAATGGTCAGATCCGCAAAACCAACTTTTGCCCCACCCACTCCCGGAATTTTGAGTCCTGCCACGCCGTTGATCACCAGTTGCCAGCCGCCAGATGTGGTGGGCATCGAAGCCCCAATCTGGATGGAAAAGAAGTCGGTATCGAAAGTAAAAGAAGGGGTGTTGGTCAATTGCCAGTTCACGCTTCCGCCAAACGTTACGCGGATGCCATACTGGTTAGTAAGGTCGGTGGGTCGTCCAAATTCGATGATCTTGGCATTGTCGTTTTGCACATACACATTACCCGAAGCATAGAAGGTGGTTTGTGCGGGTCGTTGCCAATCTATGGTGAGTTGAACACCCGTTGGTTCGATGGTGGCAAAACTGCCGAGGGTAAGCTCAAGTGGGCTACCATTCCGTCGTCCGGTGGCATCTAACGTAAAGGAAACGGTGGTTGGAGGGATCGTAACGGCTCCGGTTGTGGGGTTAACGGTCATCGCCACCGAGACGGCAGAAGACGCGGACATGGGCGCGGGAAGGGTCACGTTTCCATTAGCCCGCAAGGTGAAGGAACCAGAAACGTACCCCAATCGCAACTCGCTTAGGACAAATACTTGGTCTATGATGTTGATCGGACGACCAGCCAAGAAATTCACGTCTCCGCTACCCAATGATACGGATCCATCCGTACCAATGGTGAAATCGGTGAAACTGATGCCCGTTTGCCCCATAAAGTTCATCGCGCCACTCATTTGAACACGGAATGGCGAACCACCACTTGGCCCCAGTAGTGCCAGGCGGTTTACGTTCATGACCAACGAGTTGTTGAATAGATTGAACGTTTGTGGCGTGGTCATGACGGCAGAAGTGATGCTAACACCAGTTGTTCCTACTTTAAGCCCTGTTACAGAGATGGCAAAATCGGTTCCGATACTGGGAAGCCGGAAGGTTCCATCAAAGGTTACGGCAAACTCGGTGGCATTGGCGGTTAGGGCTAAGCGCGTCGGTTCGAGGGTGGCGAAGCCGAGGTTAATCCGAGACGAAGGTAAATGCGATCCAGAAGCCACAAAACTCCAGTTTCCACTGGCCACTTCGCCTGTTAGGTGCATTCTTGTGGCCGCACCCGCATTGTTTTGGAGGAAGGTTCCACCCAATTGGCCACTAAACCGGAGTGCGGAAATACCGGAAGAACCCAAGACCATTTCGATACCACAAGCGGCAATAACAACTGCGCCGTCGCTGAAACTTGCTTGCTGGACGGGTGTACTTTCGCAGCCTGGTTGATAACTGGCGGAGTACGTTCCAATTCGTACTGTGGCACTTTCAAACCCCGAAGAAGTAATTCGCAGGTTTTCCACGTTCAAGGGCAACCGCGAGAGGCTTTCCGGTAGGTTGATGCGGGCGCTTGCTTGGAAGACCAAGCCAGAACCAGAACCGCTAAATCCAAGTGCCGTAATAGCAACAGGGAAGTTGCCAAACAAGGCTTGGTTGAGTTGTTCGGTAATGGTGACATTAAACGTGCCAACACTCACCACCGAGAAATCGGACGTGTTGAGGGTCATATCTAATTCTACGCCCGCACTTGGAGCGCCCGAAAATCCGGCAAAAACCACCTGAATGGGTTGCGCTGGACGGGTGTAAATGCGGAGTCGTCCGCTTCCCATATCCTGTGTTTGGATCAGCAATGGGTCGGAATTGGAGGGGCCGGAACGCAATTGCAGGTAGGCCACGTCTTGGTTCGGCAAGCCAAGACGTGCCGGAATGGGCAAGATACCAGCGATGTTGTCAGGATGAAAACCATCACGGTCGAAGTACGCCAAGCGGGTGGTCGTTCCGCCCGTAGCAAGCATAATGTCGGCCCGGCCATCCGTTACGGAAACGGGCGCGTAGTTCATGGTGAAGCCTACAAAGTTGAGGCTCAGACTGTTATAGAAGTCTTCTGGACGGGTCCCGAAGCGGAGTTGTGCGGTTGCTGCTCCACTAATCGTCATGCCCGTTGCATCCAATCGCAGACTACTGGGCAGGCCGAGCCGGAAGAAATTACCCGAAGGCACAGGTGTGGCAGGAGACACCAACTGGAAGGCCGAGCTACCGCCGCCAAGTCCAATATCGAAGGCAATCGCGGCATCCAAGGTGATGTTCCCACTTGTAAGCGCCATGTCTCGGAAGCGGAAGTGCGGATTGTTAAAACTCACTCCAATAGAACCCGTACCGACCCGCAAGTTGCCCGCGCCATTAAACGTGATGCCATCTTGGTTTAGGCTGGCGCTATTGACGGTAAAGGAAAAGACAGGCTCACGGGAGGGCAAAGACCACGTAAAAGGCCCCGTTACGGAGATATTGGCATCAAAAACCTCGCCTGTCAGCAGGTTTAGGCCAAGTGTTCCGGTTGCAGTAGCCGGTCCCATTCCGTCGCGGCGGATGGAGGCTTCAGCGCTACCTCGGAACTCGGCGCGCGGGGTTGCGCCAAACGCCAAATCCAAGTTTGCAGAAGTAAACCGGAGGGTTACAGGATCGAAGTTCAGGGAGCCACATGGGGCAAGGCTGGCATTTGCCGTAAAGGTGGTGCCATTAAAGCCAAGATTGATGGGATTTCTACAGGCCGGACCGGAACCGCTTAGGTTGGGGTATTCTAATTCGGTGGTTAGTTGGAAGTTGAAGCCTTGTGTGCCGCTGTTATTCAGGAGGCTACCCTCAATTCGGGTAACATTTATCCGCACGCTACCACCCATTGGAATGCGTAGGAGACCACCGTCTGGAATATAAGGAACGATGGTTCCGACCAAGTTACCCTCTTGTAGTCCGGCATTATTGAGCGTAATACGAGCATTTGCCAATTCTGGAGCCGTAGCACGGAAGCCGGGTAAGGTGATTTCGAGGTCGAAGCGGGGGTTAAAACCAGAGAATCGTCCCGAGAAAAAGTCCACGGTCATCGGCGACATACGGAAGGCCAAGAGGTCTATCGCAACGGGGCCGAGCGCAAAAGGATCTAAGTTTAGCGGAGGCGTGGAGCCACTATGCAGGTCTATCGCGGCAAAATGAAGTCCTGCATCCGATATTTCGATGTTATACGACGGCAATTCTACGCGCCGTCCTTCTTCTAAGCCAAAGCGCATCCGAATGTCCAAACCCGCTCGGAAGGAGAAACGTCCGGCGGCATAGGCCATCGTAAGGCTCGAAATCCGGTTAATGCCCATCGCCATAATGCCCATGTCTATGGTTGGAGGCGAGGACAAAGCCCGAGGCATAGAACCTGTAAGCCGGAAGCCGGTTTCACTTAGTTGGGCTTGCACATCCAACTCGGCGGCAATTGGCGCACCCACTTCGTCTCGGGTACGGATACGAAATCCGGCGTTTACATCTAAAGAAAAACTGGGAGAACCGCCTGTTAAAGGTACATCAATGCTTCCCAGAACCTCTCTGATTTGCAACGATGCCAAGTTAGAGGAACCAACCAAGGGTATATTGGCATCCATTCCCCTACAACCCGCATTCCCACGTAGTCGTCCATCCATTTGGATATACGTGGTGAGGTTACATGCCGGAACATTGTTCTCGAAGAGCCGAACCGTACCCGTTAGGAAAAGGGCTGCCAAGGGCGAACCTTCATAATTTTGGATCCCATACCCGATTTCTGTGAGTTGGAGCGGGAAGTTGGCGGGCAAAATGATTCGCGAAACATCGGCAGTCCGAACCGAGAAATAACCCCCTACGACCCGAAAGTCACGTGGGTCAATTTCGAAATTACTAAAGGTGACCGCCAAGGAAGGAGCCGAACCAGAACCGCGCAAGGCCGGAATCACCATGTTTACGGTTTGTCCGGGTTGGGTGTTGATACGGAGGTTGCCACTGGGGAGTGTTGTCATGTCCACTATCAAGCGGCCACTACGCCGAAGTTCTAAATAAGCAACATCTACATGTGGAACGGGCAAACGATCTGGCAAAACCGAAAGGACAAAAGCGGGGTCAATCGCAATTCCGGTAGAAGAAATGGTCGCTACCCGCGAGCCGTTATGGTTGATGGTCATGTTTCCGGCAGTTATGCCAAATGGACTAAATGCCAGTCGGAAATCGCTGGAGTACGTTAGACCGAGACCTGTTAAGTTCCAATCTCGGTAACGTAGTGCGGCATCGGTGCTACCCGCTACGCCCAATCCGGTACGGTCTATTCGGATGGCTCCGGTCAGTTTTAACATCGCACCCGGACTTAGCGTTAGGGGTGCATTGAGCGCAGCCGCAGAGAAAGCAAGTTGATTTGTGGTCTCGTTAATACCTGCTTGAAGTGAAAAGGCGGTATCAAACGTGATGCTTCCGGAGGAGATCGAGGCGTTGTCTAAATTGAATAAAAACTGATCAAACGTGACACCCAGTTGTGCGCCATCGCCAAACCGTAGGTTGTTGCGCCCGTCAATCAGCAATCCATCTTGGTCTAACCGTGCGCGATTGATGCGGAAGGTGAAAACGGGATTGGTGGCAGGTACGGCCCAATCGAATGGATTGTCTAAGTTGAAGGAATAGCGATTGAATCGTGCATTGGTTACGTCTAATTCAAACGTTCCGCTTACTGATTGGCCTGGGGCAAACGTTAACGATGCACCACCATCAAACAATACATTCTGACGACCACCCATAACGTCGAAAATTAGGTTTGCGCGGCTTACGGATGCGGCATAGGTACCAAATTGGAGCGGACAGGAGGGGGCAAGATTTTCTACACGTCCTCGGATCAGGCCGCCCGGGCCAATACTCAGGCGGGTGGTCCCCAAACTTAGAGGCGAAGGAGGTCCTGAACAAGTAAAGGGTGCACCAAGGTTGATACCACCGGCAACCTGAACTATTGGTGCAAGATTAAAGGAGCGGTTGTTAAAACTGCCACTAAGTTGCGCGCTCAGTTCGGTGACGTTCAAGGTGGCTGGCCCCATGGGGATGTTACAGCCGCCGCTTCCGATGGCTGAAATGGCAGAGTTGAAACTGACACCCGCACCGGAGAACCGTAAATTGTTCAGGTTAATGGCCGAGGTTTGGAGGCAGGCCGGAAATTCTGGACCACTTGGCAAATTCATGCGCAGGTCGAAGGCAAAATCCCAGTTTCCAGCAGTATTGCTGTCGTGTGCAAACCAGTTGAAGGTAAAGGGCGTGGCCAAACGAAGCCCTGTTATACGTGCCTGGGCAAATCCGAGATTAAACCCACCCAAACCGGATAAATCGGTTTCGTTATAATTAAAGGGATTAAATCGGATACCAGATTCGGTAAGTCGGATGGGTAGCTGGGGAAATTGTAGGTTGTTGAAGGTTGGGACGGTGAGGTTGGCATCCATCGCAAGTTCAAACGAGAACCGCCCCGAAATGGGGTTAAAGGTGAGGGTGGGCAGGTGTAGGTTACGGAAACCCATGTTTAGGAAGCCCAGATTTAATTGAGGGGTTCCGCTACAGTTGGGGCGGACGTTTCGCGCCGAAAAACCGGAGGTATTGGAGATGCTTAGGTCTAATGATGCCCCACAAGCCGCCATGCCTTCTACCTGCATGGCCAAGTCTCCGGAGGCATTTAGGTTATACCCAAAGGCGCTGGTGCGGGCGTTAAACGTGAGGTCGCCGGAAAGGGAGGCAACGCCAAGCGTGGCCAAGGGACTCCCCGGAACCAGCTGAAGGCGTTGACCGAGCGAACAGGAGAAGTTGAGGTTGTTGGTTTCGCCGGAAAGGGTGAAGTTGTTGATGGCGCATGTGGGTGTCCCATTCATGAGGGAAACCCCGCCATTTCCAGAAATGCGTACATCGGGGAATTGTATGCGTAATTCCGTAAGGGCAGCCTCAATGGGTTGAGACCCAATGCGGAGGATAGGCCGGACACCATCGGCACGCGCCAGAAGTTCTCCCGTTAGTCCACCTAGGCCACCCCTCAATAAACCCGTCACATTGGCAGGACCACCGCCTCCGGGCATGTTGAGGGTGGTATTGATGGTGGCTTCTTCAAATCCACGTTGGCTGATGCGAATGCCCCGTAACGAGAGTGGATCCGCAGAAACGGCAGTAGGAAGGGTGATGTTCAGGTCGGCCAAGAGTGCCAAACCGGCTCCATTACCTGTCAGGTCGAACCGTTGGAGAGCGATGGGGCTTCCGGCTCCGAATAGTGCGGCATTTAAAACGGGTGCGCCATTGGCTACAAAACTCCGCACTTCGCGAACGGTGAAATCCCCTGTATTGAGTACAAATTCAAATTGTACAGGTAGGGTTGGATCGGAAGGACTGGCACCCCGAAGCGCCGGAATGACAAAATTGATGGGTGCGCCCGGACGGGTTCTGACAGCCATCCGACCGCCGCCCTCGTCTGCTGTTTCGATGAGCAAAGCGCCACCGGAGTCACGGAGTTGTAAATACGCGAGTTGTGCATCTGGAAGGGGGAGCCGTGCCGGAAGTGGAAGTGCGGCCAAGAGGTTATCGGGGTGGAAACCATCTCGGTCGAAGTAGGCAATGCGAACAGTCCTGCCACCATCCTGGGCGTTTAAATCCACCCGCCCATCGTTTACGCCAAAAGGCGTAAAGCCGAGCCGGAAGCCCGCAAAGTTAAGACTTAGTTGGCCTTCTGTAAACCGTTGGGTTCCGTAATTGATCCGGGCGGAAGCCGTGCCATTTACCAATAATCCAGTTGGATCAAGGCTAAGACCCGTTGGCAAATTAAGGCGGAAGAAATTACCTGCCGCATCTGCTGCATTGGCGGCCACCAATCGCCAATTGGTTCCCTCGCCTAAAGGAATGTCGAAGCCAAACCCTGCATTAAAGGTCACGCTTCCACCGTTCATCCGGCCATCAAAACCAAATTGTGCGGCATTAAACCGAACCCCCACAGGCGCACCGGGCACATCCAATTGTCCGGCTCCGTCGAAGGTGAGTCCGGTTGTATTGAGCCGTGCGCTGTTTATGGTAAAGGAAAGCAAGGCACGATCGGAAGGAATTTGCCAAACAAAGGGGCCGTTTAAGAGGATGTTGCTTCGGGTCAGGCTTCCGTTTACAAGGTTAATCCCCAAATCCCCCGTTGCGTTCAAAACTTGTCCATCGGGCGTGCGCAAGGTGGCCTCGGCGGTTCCGTCTAAGGTGGCAGCGGTTGTGCTACCGAGCGTCAGGGCCAAGTCTGAGCGTGTGAACCGTAAACTGAGCGGGCCAAAGGTGAGGCTGCCACAAGGAGCAATGCCCGAAGCCGTAGCCGCAATATCGCCAGTTGAAGAGAGTGCCGCCGAGAGCGTGGCAGAGCAAGAGCGGGTATCCCCAAAAGCGGATGGGAATTGTAAACCGCCATTGAAACGCACATCTACGCCTTGTCGTCCAGTATCATCGAAGAAGCGAGCGGTTATTTGCCGAACCCGAAGACCCGCATCCGTCCCGAAAGGAACCACCAAGCCGCTTCCGGGTAAATCGAAGCCACCTAAAGTCCCAGTAAAAATACCATTACGGAAGGTGACATTGTTGAAGGAAATATCGGTTGTGGCGAGGTCGCGGGAAAGTCCCGAAACAGAGGGCATTCGGAAGTTGAGGTCGAAAGAAGGAATGAGTTGTGCAAGCAGGTCTGTACCAAGTGCTGTAAGGCCGCTCAGGTTGAGCGAAGGTATCCGAATTTGCGTAGGTTGGATTTGTATGGGGCCAAGTGTAATCGGAGCAATACCCAAGTCTGCCAAGGTGCGTCCGGCTAATTGGATGGAAGGCAGGCGGAATCCATCGGTTCCAAAATATGCGCCATTGGCCGGAATCGTGACAAAGGTGCCGTCCGGCATTCTTACGCGGAAGTCGAGGTCTGCACCGAGTCCAAATCGTAAAGCGCCACCACTTATGCTTAGGCTCAGGTCTCGCAAATGGGTAATGCCCATCCCAAAAGCGCCAAAGTCCAATCGGGGCAATCCACCGGGTTGGTTTCCATCGGCAGTGGTGTTAAGGGTGAAGACACCGTTGTTTAGGCTGGCCGTAAACCCTAAACGGCCCATTTCGCGCCCGCTACTATTCAAGTTGATCTGGCCATCTAAGCCAAAATTAACCGTTGTTCCACCCGTCGCTACACCCGGCAGCGCCAAATCTAACGAGCCATTTACACCTGTTATGCGAAGTGAGGCAAAATTATCAACACCGGGAAGGGGGATGTTTTGGTTGATGCCTGTACAGGCGAGGTTTCCAGAGAGTCGTCCGGTTTCTAATACTTGGAAGGCCGCTGGGCAGTCTCCACTCCAATTTTGGGCCAGCATCCGCAGATTGCCCGTCAGGAAAAGCCCGCGCACGGTTCGTCCCGATATCGTCCGTTCACCATACAATATGTTGCGCAGTTGTAACGGAAATTGATCGGGGAGGATGAAATCGGTTAATCCAGAAACATCCGCCGAGATACTACCACCCGTAATTTGCATCAAAGCCGGATCAAAGACTACATCGGTAAATGTGACCGGAACTTCCGGCGTGCGGCCACCGCGTGCCATTGCCGGAAAGACCAAATTGACCGTTTCGCCACGTCTAATGGCCAATCTTACCCGACCACCCGGCTCGGTTGTGGTCTCAACCAAAGGTGTTCCACCTCTGCGCAATTGTAAATATGCAACGGTTTCGGAAGGCAGGGGCAAGCGTTCCGGTAATAAACGGCTGACCACATATCCGGGGTTAACTTGAAGGCCGGAACGGTCTATATACCCCATAATGGTGGTTCCGTCCAAAAGATTGGCGCGGCCCGACCCAATAGCAAAGGGGCTGAAGTTGAAAGAAAAACCAGAACCAAAGTCCACCTCTAAACGGGGCAGGTTGAGGGTTTCGCCGCCTTCTGGTCGGTAATTGAGGGCAGCCGAACCGCGTCCACCAAGGCTCAGCCCTGTTCGGTCTATGGTAATCGTAGAACCAAGACGCAACATAAGTCCCGGATTGGCAGCAGGCGGTTGGGTGGCATTGACGGCATTGAACCGGAGAGAACCACCAGAACCAATCCCGGCCTCTAAGCCCATCCCGGCCTCAATCTGTATTTGGCCGTTCTCGATGGCCAATGTGGAGAGATTCAGCCCGACATTATCGAATGTAGTCCGAATCTGAGAACCACCAACATCTAAAGTGTTGATTCCATTGATGTTAAGTCCATCTTCGGAGAGTTCACCAGATGTGATATTGAACCGGAAAACGGGGCTTTCGGGCGGAACGGCCAAGACAAATGGGGCACTCAGGGCAAACCGATAGGTGTTGAGTCGTCCGGTGAATAAATTGAGGTTATAGGTT
The DNA here is from genome assembly GCA_016788705.1 of Bacteroidetes Order II. bacterium. NCBI lineage: Bacteria > Pseudomonadati > Bacteroidota > unclassified Bacteroidota Order II. > Bacteroidota Order II. bacterium. Next base: position 359,339 of record JAEUSQ010000039.1, on the reverse strand, counting down.
CCATCGAAGGGTGCGCTATCGCCAATGGTGAGGCGTGCGATACCATCTAAGGTGGCGGTTTGGTTGTCTCCGGAGCGGCCCAAGGAGAGCGTGGTCCGTCCGGCGGATGCCTGGAAGGGGCCAAATTGTAAAGAACAGGTTTCTGGGATATTGGCGGTTACGTTGCCTAAAACCAAGCCATTTGGCAAGAGATTTAATGCGGCTGTTCCGAGTGGCATCGTGGTGGCAGCCGTACAGGTGAAGGCATCGGAGAGGCGCAGATTGCCATTGAGCGAAAAGATGGGTGCAAAGTTGTATCGCCCTGACTCAAATCCGGCGGTGAAACTACCGCCAATGCCTGTCAGCTCTAAGGAGGCTGGCCCCAGTGGCAAGCTACAATCCCGTAACGTCTGAACAGGCAAGGTGGCACTTAAGCGGCTACCAGATATATTAAGGCTAAGCGGGAAAGAAGTGGTTTGTAAACAGCGAGGAACCTCGGAGATATTGCCCAGCCCGATGTTAAGTCCCACTTGGGCATCCCAATTACCGGGCGAGTCGGGGGGGCGGCCAAACCAATCGAAGGTGAAGCCACGCATGCTGAAGCTGCTGACACGGGCTTGAATGCCCCCAAGGTCAAACGGACGCAATCCCGATAGTTGGGCGGAATTAAAGTTGACATCGGGGAAGGTAATGCCATTAGGACGAATTCGGATACCGGGCAAGGTTGGTAATCCCTGTGTACCCAATAGGGAGCCTGCCAATTGCAGGTCGGTTTGGATTTCAAAGTCGAAGCGCCCTGTGGTTGGGTTAAATTCCAAAGAAGGGACACGCAAATTGGCCATAAGTGCCTCCAATGCCCCCAAGTTCAGACGTGGTGTCTCGGAGCAATCGGGTCGGAACTCGGAGGCGGTAAGACCAGAGGTGTGGGTAAAGCGAAGGTTAAGATTTGTTCCACACCGAGGACCATTGCTCACTTGTAAACCCAATTGTGAAGTGAACAAAAGATCGTGCGTGAATCTTCCACCCGCATAGCCCAATCGTCCCGTAATGCTCCCAAGATTTAACGTAGCAAGGGCGCTACCCGGAACCAATGGAATGGCTTCGTCTATCCGACAATCAATGGTACTCATTCCTCCTGTACCGCCCACCACCAAATCGGTGATGCTACATGCTTGCCGTCCGCCAAACAGCGTAAGTGCGCCGCTTCCCGTAAGCTGAACAGATGGGAACTGGAGCCGTAACCCGGAAAGAGCCACCTGAAGCGGGTTGCTACCAAGGGTAAAAGCCTGTTCTAATCCCAAAAAGCCACTTAAACCCGTGCCATTGGCCGAGAGACGACCACGAAGCGTACCTGTTGTTCGGTCGGGAAGGTTGATCGTGGCAGAAACGTCTGCTTCCTCGAACCCCCGTTCACTTAGGCGCAAATTCCGAACCACCAATGGACCGGAAGAGAGATCGGATGGCAAGGCCATTTGTACATCTGCATGAAGCGCTAAGCCTGAACCAGCACCCGCAAGCACAAAACGGGTAAGTTGTAGTGGTGAACTTCCGAACAAGGCACGGTTTACCTCTGCCGAGGTGGCAACATTAAACGAGCGGACTTCTTGCACGGCAAAGTCGCCATTGTTCACCACCAGATCGAAGGAGGCGCCAATCGAAGGAGGCGTGCCACCATCATTTAATCCCGCCAAAACCAATTGAATCGGACTTCCGGGGCGCGTAAATAATCGTAAACGTCCACCGCCTAAATCTTCGGTGGCGATGAGCAATGGAGCACCTTCGGAGGTGCGAAGCCGCAAAAATGCCAAGTCGGTACGTGGCAAAGGTAGTTGTGCTGGCAAGGGGAGAGCCGCCAAAAGTCCGCCCGGTTCCAAACGAAATCCAGTTGCATCAAACGTTGCAATCTGGCTACCGTCCACAAAAAAGCCGAGTTGGCCACGGGAAACGGCTATGGGACTCGTCCCGAGTGTAAAGTCCGTAAAACGCAACTGCAACCGATCCGTCCCAAAAGACTCACCCCCAAACCGGAGTTGTCCGGTTGTATTACCCGAAAACGCAAGCCCGCTTGGCGTGAGGTTTACAGATTCTACCCGAATTGCAAAAAGGTTTTGGCTCGGTAGGGTGGCCGAGGCCGAAAACGTGGTGAAGCGGCCTTCGTTTAATAGATAGACCAACTGAAAAGCCGAACCCGATCCGCCAATTTGGGCAATACCTTCGGTAAATCGGAACGAGTTCAGGTTAAAAAGCCCTCGGTCAAACCGGACGGGGATGTTGTCTGCCCCAATTTGGATCGCATGGGTTCCGGTGATGCGTAAACCAGATTGGCTCAGGCTCAATCCGCTACTTAAACGGAAGGTGAAAAATGGGTTTTCCGATGAAGGGAAAGGTAGATTAAGGCCAGAGAGGAGGTTGAAATTATAGGTAGAGAACCGTCCTGTGATCAAGTCTAAACTGAATGAACCATTGGCGTTTATGTTGTTTTGTCCAAATAGGTTAAGGTCTAATCCAGTATTTGCTTCTAAACGGGCGGTTTGAGTGCCTCCTAAATTGCCCAATATCAAGTTTGCAGCACGCAAACTACCACTTCCAAACCCAAAGTTAAGGGGGCATGTGGGTATAACGTTTGCAATGTTGCCCACCAATCTTCCAAGCGGATCAATAGCAAGGTTTGCGGGCAAGAAGGTTTCCTCGACACCGCCACAGGTGAAGGGTGATCCGAACCTTAGCGACCCACCGAGCGATAAATTGGGACTGACACTAAGGCGTCCACCGGATAGAACTGCTTCCAGTTGTCCCCCCAATTGATTTACCCGCAAAGTAGCAATTCCCAGCGGTAGCTCACAACCGGATGGCGTTAGGTTACCCAGATCCATGCTAAATGAACTACTCGTAAACCGAAAATCGCGGACATTAAACCGTGGTGTCTGTAAACATGCGGGTAATGGGAGATCGTCTGCCAGCCGGAAGGCAAAATCCATCAACACAGGCTGCCACGCCGCAGACGTAAGATCAAACGCATTGAGCGTAAAAACGGGTACTCTTAGTGCCGTCAATTGCCCTTTTAGTGCACCAAAATTTAATTCAGGTAGATTAGTCAAATCCGGAGCAGTCAAAACCGTACTGGGAAACGAAAAACCCTCTGGCGTAAGCCTGATACCAGCTATGCGTGGAAGTCGAACTCTACCTAAAATTCCACCTGTCAGTTGCCCGTCTATGTCTATGGCAAAGTCCCAACGGTTACGCGCCGTATCGAAGCCCAAAAATGGAATGCGCAAATTACTCAAGCTGAGGTCAAACAACCCTAGTGGCAATGAAGGCAAATCACAGGTTGGCGAAAGGTCTCGGATACTCCAGCCGCTTTCTGTAAGGTCTGCGTTCAACCCCGCAGCACAACGTCCTTCCGAAACATGAATCGCGAATTGACCATTTACCGTAAGTTCAGGGGTCATACGGCCAGTACCTGTGTCAACACGGAGACGACCTTGAAGGCGATTTAGTTGTAATTGCACCAAATCTGACCCAGGGACAGCCTGAATTGCTTGATTTAAGGCACAATCAAGCAATAGATCTTGCATTCCGCCAGTAAACAAGACTTCATCTAACGAACAAGTGGTTCCGTTTAAACTGAAGCGACCAGAGCCGCTTAACTGGCTTTCGGGAAATCGGGCGCGAATGCGGTTAAGGATCAATTGCTGACTTGGATTACCTAAGGTTAAAATGGGGCTGTTACCGGATTCGGCAAGTATTTCACCGGAAAATCCACTCCGCGAAAACCGCAGACTACCCACCGCAGGTGTGAGGTTGCCATTGGGGAGCCGGAGCGCGCCTTCGGCCATAAACCCACGTCCGAATTCCCAACGTAGAAGGCGCACCTCTACCAGTCCGCCAGAAGCCCCCCTCAAGAAGCCGGAATCTGGCGCCGGGCGTGCGGTCACCGAACCTGCTTGTAAAACGGGAACATCTAATGAGCCTTTTTGGAGGCGAATGTTTTCTATGTTAACGGTTATCACTTCAGAGGAGGGGGCTGTTAGATTTAAGGTGGCAGGCCCGTTTAGCAGCCAGTTCGTTCCCTCATCTGTTACAATTAAATCGGTTAGCCCCGTCAGGGTTGCCAGTCCAGGTTCTAAAACAATTTGTCGTAATTGGGCGATCAAATCGTCTGGTGCAGCGCTAGCACCAAACGAAAAGGTGTAGATTTCACTTTGGCCATCTTGGGCAATCGGCGTACCGGAAACCGTTCGTGCCTTAACATTCCATGCGTAACGTTTTCCCGTTTCTAAAGGCAGTAGATCTCGGCCATATACAAAAGTGGTTCCTCGTTGGAAGGCCGATTCAAGTTGGGCGCGATTGCCCCGAAACGCTTCATCGGTGGTTTGTCCTGGTAAAATTTCTACTAAACGTACCTGATATTCAATCGTTTGGCGGGAGGGCCCCAAAACGGGTAGCCATGTGAAAATGGGTTGGGCCTGCGAGACAATGGCTTCATCGGACGGGGAAAGCAGCACGGGTGCTTCTGGGAACGAAACCGTAAAGAAAACAGAAGCTGGTGGTGCAACCACAAATTGCTCTGGATCGGTTGAAAGCGCCTCTAAGGTCAATTCGTAACGGCCCTCTGGCAATAATCCGGTTTGATTAATGCGGGTTTGAAGATCGGATGGTAATTTTCTTATCAAACTTGCAAGGTCCGGGAATAAAATTTCCGGTGCATCCCGAAAGGTCCGATAGGTGTAAACACCAGGCCGAATAGTAACCTCCTGAGAAATCTCGGAAACCAGTTCCTGCCCATCAAGCGATAGAGATAAGGCGAAACGGAAGGTTCCAGGTTGCCGCGACGCATGACTATAAACAAACTGAACGGGGAAACGCCCTGCCTGATAGTCGCGTTGTAACTCAGCTAAATACGGCGTTTGGAGAACAGAAGGAACGCCGGATATGGTAATACGAGCAGTTCCCTGACCATAGGTCGGGAGGATGCCGGAGGCAAGACTGGTAAATACCAAAAAAAGAAGTCCTGACCAATGACGGAGGGTGGATTTCACCATGTGCAATAATTTTTGGTTTTTGTCCGAAAACCTAAAAGTGGTAAGGACATATCAGAAGAGCGGAAGTTGGCCAAGCCACTTGGAAAATAAAGTGTTTCCGAGTTGGCTGGGTTTTATTTTAGGGTGCTTAAAGCACAGTAATTTCAGCACTTAGATGTCTTGCCGAATGGCTAATAGATCGGCTTTGTCGTTTGAAAATATCCCTTGTGCAGAGGGACATCATTAAATTTACCGGATGCAATTTAAAAAAACAATGGAACAAAAGTACACTTCGGGAGAAAAAAAATATCTTATATTCCGCACTGAGCGAATCATACTAGAGACCTGTCGAAACCGTACAAAATCATAAAAGGTATTCTTGATTACCTTTTTGCATAGATAAGCTGCTCTTTTTACTTCCGTTATTACGATTCTCGTTATGAGACCATTCTTATTTTGTTGGGTATTGGGCTTATTGTCCTTTGTGATACCGCCTCCCTTAAGTGCACAAACCAGTTATACCTGGACGGGTAAGTCGGGAAGTGCGTGGGGGAATCCTGAAAACTGGAGTCCAATAGGAGTTCCTAAAGAAGGAGACTCGGCCATTCTGGATTTACAAAAAGGAAACATAAACGTTCATGTGGGCGAAAATGATTTTGTTTCGCTGAATGAACTCACGGTCAATTCGCCCGCTATCTTACTCACAACCACTTCCTCGGTACAGGTTCAGAAACTTCGATTCCAAAATGGAACAATACAAGGGGGCTTTTACTCGGTAGGTGATGGTTTTATATGGAATGGTGGCAAGTTGGATAACGCCAATGTTTCGGTTTTTGGTGCAAGTGAAATGTCTGGTGAAGAACTCACGTTGGTTAAGTCTTATTTGTTTTATCAAGGCGACCTTGCCGTAACGGCTCCAGTGAACCGCCCCATGACCGTCTGGACGGAAGGTGGGAGTATTACCACCTATTTCGGAGACCGCTCAATCTATTTTTCAGGCGACCAAAGTATTCGTTTTCAAGCAAATCCTTCTGTAGAACCCATCACAACCATTAATATTTCGGGACGTTTAACCAAAACAGGTAGTGCTTCGGTTGACTTAACGGGCGTGCTGACGTTTGGGGACATTCTCGTGGAAGCAGGTTTGCTTACCCTGCAAATGAGCGAAAACCCCGGTAATCCCTTTTTCTGGTTTTCCAATACAGGTGTTCACGTGGAGGAAGGGGGGACACTTCTTCTTGTTGCTGCACACGAAAAACACAGCATCACTTCCTATGCGTCTTTTTCAGGAAAGGGGAATTATGAATTTGTAAACGGCAACTGGGATTTTACCGTCTTTGAGCCGGGAGGGACACACAATAAAACCCAAGCCAAGCAAAATACCTCTATTGCGATTGGTGGAACAATGCGGTTTTCCGGCGCTTCTGCATCCGTGGAGGCCACCGCAAATATCAATATTGGCAACCTAATTATTGGCGAAAATGCAAATGTCCGTTTAAAAACAGCCACATTTACCAACGAGACAGCGGTTAATGAAGCAAGTCTTTTAATTGATAAATCCTTGTTAACACAAAATTTGCATTTAAGGTCAGGGCGACTGTTAGGCGGAGGAGTAGAAGTTCAGATATTGACTAATTTTTTAAGCGGAGAAACGGATACACCCACGAATATGCTGGGCAATGGGGTACAACTTCAAACAATGGGCGAAAGTTACGTCAATGCCATTCTTCGTATTGAAAACAAAAGCAAATGGACAAATAGCGGCACTGCATATTTCAATACAGGTACTCAGGTGATCTTATCGGATGGCGAGATTCAAAACACGTCAAGCGTAAGCCAAGAAAGAACAATCATTGAAGGCGAAAACGGCAAAGCGCACCGGATCGGTAATAATGGAGATTGGTTTATTATTGAGAACACGACTGCTTCCCCTATTAATCAGGCTTTATCTAAGAGGGCATCTGTTGCCGCTTCCAACTTGATTGGTACAAATTTTGACAACTTAGGGCGGTTGGTGATGGCAACCGGAAGTTTAGAAATTTCAGGAAACTTATCAAATACCATAGACGGTGCGATCGCTGGGTCTCAAGAATTGATTCTTTCTGGTACGCATTCCAACTTAGGGCAAATCTCTCCCGGTAATGATGGGGGTTATAATAAATTTGGAACCCTTACGATTACTCCACAAAATGCTACTGGTACGATCAAAAATACAAATCTTTGGATTGATCTTGCCAATAACCAACAAGACTTGTTGAAAGTGAGTGGGACGTTTGATTTATCGGGAACGGTGGAAGTCATAGACGTGGATGGATCTGTTGCCAATGAGCCTGTGGGACGGGTTTTTACCATTATCGAAGCCACGAACCTGATTAATAATAAGCCTACCTATACCTTGCCCACCTTGGGAGAAGGCAAGACTTGGAGCGTTAACCAAAATGCAGGAACGGTTTTCCTAAGGATAGATTCATCCGCTCCTGCCAATGCCCCACCCGTTGCGAATAACGACCAAATGGTCATTAACGAAGACACCTCGTTCCCGCTGTTGCAATTGCTGACCAACGATACCGATCCAGACCAAGACACCTTTTCCCTAAACGAAAGAACAAATCCCCAAAATGGTACTTTTGTTGTGAACCAACAACAGCAATTGGTTTATGTACCTAATGCCAATTTTTTTGGGTCGGATTCTTTTACCTACAATATCAAGGATGCTCGTGGCGCGATTTCGGCCTTTGCTACCGTAGCCATCACCATAAACCCCATTAACGATGCACCCGTTGCGAAAGACGATGGCGTTTCTACCAATGAAGATACCCCAATAACGTTAGATTTGTTAAAAAACGACTCGGACTTAGACAACGACCCGCTCACGGTTCAGGTTGTCACACAACCCCAGAGTGGCACATTGTCTTTTTCGCAACAAACACAACAATATAGTTATACGCCTAATCTGAACTTCTTCGGACAAGACCAATTTACCTACCAAGCAAAAGACCCCGCAGGAGCCTTATCCAATTTAGCAACGGTTTTTATTAAAATCAATGCAGTAAATGATGCACCCGTTGCGAAGTCGGACCGATACCAAACCGAGTTTAACAAACAACTTATTGTGGAAGCACCGGGAGTTTTGAAAAATGACAGCGACCCCGATGGCGAAACCTTGGTCGCAATACGGGAGACCAATCCAGCTTCGGGGGTACTGACCCTACTTGAAGACGGGAGTTTTACCTTCGATCCGGCTAAAGACTTTACGGGGGATGTGGTGTTTGGATATTTTGCGCGGGATCCATCGGGCGTTGGTTCCAACGTGGTAGAGGTTGTTGTGAGTGTTGGGCAAAATCCCAACCAGCCCCCCGTTGCCTTTCCTGATCAGGTTGTCGCCGATGAGGATACCCCTACCATACTCAGCCTTACAGCCAACGATACCGATCCAAACCAAGACCCCATTACGATTGCGAGTTTTACACAATCCAAAAATGGAACCCTTTCTTTTAATCAGCAGCAACAATTGGTCTATACGCCCAAAAAAGACTTTAACGGCACAGACTCTTTCACCTACATTGCAAAAGATCCATCCGGTGCAAACTCCAACGAGGCCGCTGTTAGCATTACTGTTCGTCCGATAAATGATGCACCCACCGCCACCGCCGATCAGTATGTTACCAACGAAGATACGCAGGTATTGCTAAATCTGCTCGAAAACGACTTAGACGTGGATGGCGATGTGCTGACAGTGGAACTGGTGGACCAGCCCAGCAATGGACGGGTTTTTCTGGATCAAGAAGGACAACGATTCTACCTGCCCAATACAAACTTTCATGGGGTTGATCAATTTACCTATCGAGCAAAAGACCCTTCAGGTGCCGTTTCGGCAACCGTGACCGTAACCATTACCGTAAGTCCAGTAAACGATCCTCCGGTTGCGAATAATGACACGTATCAGACCGATGAAGACGTGGCGGTTTCGTTGGCTTTGACCTCGAACGATGAAGACCCCGACAAAAATTACACCTTCTCAGACGCATTGGTCAAGATCGAAACCTCGCCAACAAAAGGAAGCGTCGCCCCCAATCAGGAAGGCATTTGGGTTTATACACCCAATAAAGACCTGAATGGCAACGATAGTTTTACGTACTCGATCACCGACCCACAAGGCGCAAAATCTAATACCGCAACCGTAACCCTTTCCATTCGTCCGGTGAATGATGCGCCTGTTGCCGAGAATGATCAAGTAACCACGCCAGAAGATACACCTGTGGCCTTAGACTTAACAGGCAATGACAAGGATATTGATGACGATCTGCTTACGGCTCAACCCATCACCAATCCTAAAAATGGCACGCTTACGGTTGTAAATGGCGTCTTAACTTATGCGCCAAACAAAAATTTTAATGGCTCCGATAGCTTCACCTACCAAGCCAAAGACCCTTCGCAGGCAGGCTCCAATACGGCAACGGTCAGCCTCACGGTGACACCCGTAAACGATCCACCAATAGCCCTTGCAGACCAATATACCACCGATGAAGATATCTCCATTTTGCTGAATTTGTTGGAGAACGATTCGGATATAGAAGGCGGAGCGTTGACGGTTGTGATTACATCCGAACCCCAAAATGGTACATTCAACTTCGACCAACAAGGCCAGCGGATATATAAACCGAATCCCAATTATCACGGAACCGATGAATTCATGTATTTGGTGCAAGACACCGAGGGCGCACGTTCTGTGGCCGTAAAGGTTTCTATCACCATTCGTCCGGTAAACGATCCACCAATAGCGAATGCCAATGCGTATCAAACCAACTTTAATACTACTTTAAATGTCGCTGTACCGGGTGTTTTGGGGAATGACAATGATGTGGATGGGGACGCACTTGAGGCCGTTTTGATCACTACGGTCACATCAGGAACGTTGGCCTTGCAAGCAAATGGCGGATTTACCTATACGCCAGCAACGGGATTTTCGGGCGATGTATCGTTTACATATCAAGCCAAAGACCCCTCGAATGCGCGTTCTGCTACCACACAGGTTTTGGTCTCGGTCGGTTCCAATCCCAATCGCCCACCCATTGCGACAAACGATGAATTGAGCACAGACGAAGATGTTGCGATAACGTTGAATGTGCTGGCAAATGATAGTGACCCCAATCAAGACCCCTTAACGGTAGAATTGGTCAGCCCACCAACCAAAGGAACCTTATCCACCAATCAACAAGGGCAATGGGTTTATACACCCAATAAAGACTTCAATGGGTTGGATACGTTTACTTATCGTGCCAAAGATCCGTTGGGTGCGCTCTCGAATGTGGCAACCGTTTCCATCACCATTCGTCCAGTAAACGATCCACCTGTAGCCGTTGCTGACCTCTATACCACCAACGAAGACACACAGGTTTTGTTAAACTTGCTCCAAAACGACTCCGATGTAGATGGCGACCTGCTAACGGTAGAGGTGATGTCGCCACCCGGAAATGGAACGTTGAGCGTTGATCCACAAAACAATAGGGTGTATATACCCAACCTAAACTTCTTCGGAACCGATCGGTTTACGTACCGCGCCATAGATCCGTCCGGTGCAACTTCGGCAATCGTTCTTGTCACCATTACTGTCAATCCAGTAAATGACCCACCCGTTGCCACTAACGACGCCTATCAAGCGACGGCAGGGACGACATTGGAGGTGGCGGCTGCGGGTGTTCTTGACAACGACTCGGACGTAGAGCAAGAATCACTTACGGCCATTTTGGTATCCAACACCACCACTGGAAGTGCAGTACTCCGGACTGACGGAGGCTTTAGCTATTCGGCTCCAGTCGGATTTTTTGGAACAGTTACTTTCACCTATCAGGCGCAAGATGCAAGTGGGGCGCGATCCAACACCGCTACGGTGAACATTCAGGTACAGGCAGCGCAAAACCGTGCGCCTATAGCCGTGAATGATGAGGTGGTAGTCAATGAGGACACGTTTGTCACGCTAAACCTTTTGGCAAATGATACAGATCCAGAGAATGACCTTTTAACGGTTATAGTACTAACTCAGCCACAAAATGGGCTTTTGCTTGATCAGCAGGGTGCGCTGAGGTACATTGGAAATACGGATTTTAATGGTACGGATCAATTTACCTATCAAGCGAGGGATGTGGCTGGAAATTTATCCAATGTCGGTATTGTGCGCATCACGGTCCGTGCCGTCAACGATCCTCCAAATGCGGTCAATGACGAAGTCACTACCGATGAAGACGTGGCCATCAATATTGCTGTTTTATCTAACGATGTGGATACCGATCAAAATGATGCTTTGATCGTTGCAAACTTTACCAATCCAGGTAATGGAACAGTAAGCCTTTTGCCCAATGGGATACTCCGGTATCAACCCAATCTGAATTTCAATGGCCAAGACTTCTTTACCTATATGGTTCAGGATGCCGCAGGAGCCAGATCGGGCATAGCACGTGTTACTATCCTCGTTCGTCCGGTAAACGATCCACCGAAAGGGATGGACGATACCTATAATACAGCATTTAACAAAGCGCTGACCGTAACGGCTCCGGGTGTATTGGAAAATGATAGTGATCCAGATGTGGGCGATAAATTGGTGGCAATCGTAGAAAACAAACCCGTAACGGGCGACTTGGTGTTGCAAGAAAACGGTGGCTTTACCTACACGCCTGCCAAAGACTTTTCGGGGGAGGTAACGTTTACCTATCGCGCACGAGATGCGGCAGGTGCTACCTCCACACCAGTTACCGTTACGATAGATATCGGGCAGAATCCCAACCGCCCACCTATTGCTTTCGACGACCAATTGGGTACGTCGGAAGACCAAGCAGTGGACATCAATGTCTTGACCAATGACCGTGATCCCAATGGGGATGTACTACAGATAGATTCTTTTACGCAGCCAATAAATGGCTCGGTGTCACGACTTCAAAATGGCTTGTTGCGTTATACACCCAAGCCAGATTTTAACGGACTCGATTCGTTTGGCTATGTCGCGGTTGATCCTGCGGGCCTGAAGTCTAATCATGCAAGCATTCAAGTTACGGTAACACCTGTTAATGATCCGCCTATTGCTGTAGATGATGTTGCAACAACCAGTAAAAATGCTTCGGTGGTACTTAATCTGTTGTCGAATGATCGAGATGCAGACGGAGACCCTCTTTCGGTTGGTGTCATGCTGCAACCCTCAAAAGGGATATTGTCCACCAATGGGCAAGGGCAACTGGTTTATACCCCTAACCGCAATATTATTGGCGAAGAAGTATTTACCTATGCAGCCTTAGATCCCTTCGGTGGGAAGTCGAATACGGCCAAAGTGACGATTAACATTGAGAATGCCAATGCTGCACCGATTGCCAGCGCAGACCAAGTACAAACCTTGGAAGATGAAGCCGTTCTGATTCCAGTATTGCGGAACGATACAGACCCAGATGATGATCCCTTGACCATATTGTTGGATACCCTGCCGAATCATGGAGGTGCGGAAGTGGTCAATAATGAAATCCGTTATATGCCCAGCAAGGATTTTAATGGATTCGATCAGTTTAGATACCGCGTTCGGGATACTGGCCATTTGGTTTCGCTACCTGTAACGGTTTCTGTAGAGGTTAAACCTGTTAATGATCCGCCAGTTGCCTTCTCGGATGCCTTCGAGGCGGGGTTTGCCACCTTCATCAATATTCCCGCCCCCGGTGTATTAGGGAATGACGTAGATACAGATGGGGATGCACTTGCTGCACGGTTGGTGAATACAACATCTTCGGGAACCCTGTCGCTTTCCGCAAACGGAGCGCTCCAGTTTGTACCCGCCCCCGGCTTTTTTGGAGAGGCCAGTTTTACGTATCGTGCGCAAGATGCAGTTGGCGCGTTCTCGGATCTGGTAACAGTTACCTTAACCATAAGACGTAATCCGAACCGTGTACCCCTTGCCATAAACGATGCCGCCGCCACCAACATGAACCTGCCTGTAACCATTATGGTCTTACAAAATGACCAAGATTTGGACGGGGACCAACTTTCGGTGTCGTTGAGCGGTCTATTGCCGCTAAATGGTGTGGCTACAGTCAATTCAAATGAAACCATTACCTATGTACCCAATCGGGGGTTTATGGGAACCGATGAATTTGAATACACGATTTCAGACGGCAAAGGAGGAACCGCTTCTGCCCGTGTTCAGGTTCAGGTACAAGCCATTACCTACCGATTAACAGAAGTACAATCGCTTGGAAATGCCGCCCGTGCATGGGGAATCAATGATGCAGGCGAAATTATTGGGGTTACGAAAAATGCAATAGGTCAAGACAGGGCTTTCTTTTGGAATAGCAAAGGTATGACGCTGTTAGGAAATTCGGTGGGCCAGGCTTTGGGGCTTAGCGAAACGGGTATCGTCACCGGATTTATGCGTGCTCCCGGAGGTACAGATGAAGCTTTCTTATGGCGTGCATCCGACCCATTGGCGCCCATCCAGTTTTTGGGTCATTTGGGAGGTGGATTTAGCATCGGAAATGCAGTTTCGAACGACGGTAAAGTCGTAGGCGCTTCGTTTGATAACAATAATCATATGCAGGCCTTCACCTTTGCGGGAAAAATGGAAAACATACACAACTTTGGTGAAAAGCCCCAAAGTGAAGCTTTTGATATTAATTTGGCAGGTGTGGTGGCGGGTTTGGTCTATGATGGCGCAGGTGCAGCCCAAGCGTTTCGTAATACTACGGTTTTTGCCGGAGACAGCCGGGCCTACCGCATCAACAACCTTAACGTGATGGTTGGTAGTAGCCAAGCAGGAGACAACGTGCGCGCCATTCGCTGGGATGATAATGCCGTAGTTCCATTACCCTCACTTTCCGGTAACTTCTCGGAAGCTTATGGGATCAATGATATGGGTTGGATTGTAGGTGCTGGCACGTTGAGTGGTTCACTTCTTGATAAAACGCATGCAGACCGCTTGCTCCCAGACATCCATCCACATCAAGTGGCTTTCTCTGGCCGGATGGAAAAATTCTATACCACCGCAGCACTGAGTACAAGAGCGGTATTATGGTTGGATGACCAAACCTTCGACCTCAATAGCCTTATTCCGGCCAATTCGGGATGGGTATTGAAGGAGGCGAGAGATGTTAATAGGAACGGAGCCATTGTGGGCTATGGTCTTTTAAATGGCCAGACCCGTGCATTTGTCCTTAATCCAGTAACCAATTCCGCCCCAATCGCCAAAGAGGACGTACTTGTACTCCAAAAAGATCATTCATATACGATCAATGTATTAGACAACGACCGCGATCCTGATGCTGACCGCTTAAGGGTTTTGGGGGTCTTTGGGGCACAGAAGGGGAAACTGATTTGGCAACCTGATGGGCGTTTGCAATATATATTTAATCAGGGACTTTCCGGCAATGATCAATTCTTTTATGTGGTTGGAGATGGGGTTGGGGGCACCCATTATGCTCGTGTAACGGTTTCAGGTTCAAGTGTTGGAATTGAAGAAGATCAGGTTCCGATGGAAACAGGCCTCTTGTCGGTCTATCCCAACCCGGTTCAGGCACAGGCGACAATTTCGTTCAAGTTGGCACAGAGCGAACAGATTCGGGTCGCACTATATGACGTGCTGGGCCGAAAAGTGAAGACCATAACCAATGATACGCTTTTTGATTCTGGGGAGCATCGGTTGTCGCTAAATACCGAGAAATTACCCAATGGCTTATACTTTGTCCGGATGGAAACGGCTTCGGCTGCGAAATCGTTGCGAATGGTGGTGAGGCGCTAATAGCTTGTTTTAACGAACAAGAAGGCGGTTTCGTCGAAAAAATGAGGGGGTTCATCGAAGAAAGGACGGGGAAAAGGTGTTGATAAACGAATTTTCAATTGTCTGAAGGAGATCTGGTTCTTCTTTCGGATGGCAGGTAACCTGAAAAGGCGTCCTCAATACCAACCGCCCCATTCCTTCCGGAAACACGTAACCCACCGCTGCCGTGCTTCTGCAGTATTCTGAGCTGAAAAAGGGCTGTCTCCTATCACGAGGCAGCCCTTTTTTCGTCTTTCACTTAGGTACGCGACATCAATTTTGTCCGTAAACCCGTTTTAATTCGCTAATCAAGGCCAAACGGATGTCACCATGTTTGGCACCAATTTTTAAGTCTGGATTTCCTTCTTTCAGATAATCCAAGCCCGTTTCACGCCCAGATACTAAAAAGTCCGACATGGCAACAGTATAGGTTTTATTTTCCTCTAAAGGCGAACCATTGATCAACCAGTTTTCACCGTCGCGGGTAATGCCACTATGATGCAGAAATCCTCCTTTCCCTTTATTGGCCAAGCCTTGCAGGAGAACTTTTTTAAGTAGGCCCCCCTTCATGGTATTGGAAAGCACTTGTCCTCCAAAAGGCAGGATACGGATGATGTCGTATTCCACCAATGGTCCTGGATTCACAACGTCGTCAATCCGAATGGAGCCGCCATTCAATAAGGCACAATCTGCGTTTGGAACCACCGCACGCATGGCATCGGCAATTCTGGTACCCATGGTGCCCGGATAGTTCCGTACAGAAACCTCGCGGCCATCCAAAGATTCATTGGTGGTGACAACCGTGCGCTGCGGCTCGAAGCCTTCTGCCCGGAATCCTGCAAATCCTGCTTCAATCCATTTATTGACTTCCAACTCAGTAGCTGGATCACTCGGAATAGAAGCATCTAAGATTTTGAGTTCATGACTTATAGAAAGTTTTTTTGTGGCTCGGTTGTAGGTGATTCGGTGTACATAAGCAGAACGGGCATTGGCGTCGGCCTTCGCAATCGGGGTAAGATCCAATCCACGCCGTACTAGTATGTTTTCATGCTCGTGCCCGCCCATGATGAGGTCTATCTGAGGAAGGGTTTCGGCCAAACGAATGTCATCGGCTATATCAAGATGCGTAAGTGCAATCAAAACATCCACTTGGGGTCGGAGAATGGCCACTTGTTCCTGTGCCTTCTCCATATAGTCTTGGTAGGCTACGTATGGCTTTTTATTGCTATCTATCGTTACACCAAAAAGACCTACTTTCATCATGCGGCCAAATTGATTTTGTATCCGAATGATTTGCGAAGTGGGGACTTTGGGGAATGGTTGCAGGTTCTGGTTTGTAACGTTCGAGGATACCCAATTAAACTTCGACTCAGACATCCGGGCTTTGAATTGCTCCTCGGTAATGTCAAATTCGTGGTTCCCAAAGGTGGCATAATCCAATCCTATGGTGTTGAACGTGGCCACAATTTGTTTGCCCATGAGTCTCTCGTCATTCACTTTTGCCGTTCCAAGTGCTGAAGGGCTGAAAAAATCACCCGCAATCATCAGTAATGTATTTCCATTCTGGGCACGCAATTGCTTTTTTAGGCCCGCAACCCGCGCCAAACCGCCATAACCGCTGATGGGAGCCAATTCATAGACGTCATTTATTTGTAGGATATTCAACCGGATGATGTTTTTGTCAACGGTCTTTGGTGTCGTCTGGGCAAATGAAAAGGAAGTAGCCAAGAAGAGGGCGATGATGGAGTAAACCATCATGCTGCGCATATTCGGTACGCGTAACATATTTAATTGGGTTTGTTAAAAGAGGGTAGTGAAGGAACACATCTAATCTTCAATAGAAGATAACCTTTTGTTGACAAAGAAAAAAGGCTAACTGCTTATTTGGTTTTTGGATGGTGCTGAAACCCGTTTCGTTTGATTACAGCATGGTGTGAAGGTTTGTTCCAATCTTTGTGCAGCTTGGTTCTCTCAAAATTAAAAAAGGGCCCCCGTGCCCAACTGGAGCACCAGCGCCCTTTCTCCGAAATGAGTTGACCAAAATACGGATATAACTCAGCCATTATTACATCCGATTCCGCTCATCCCATATAGGTCTTAGTAATTTATAGTCTCCTACACCGGATTTATCTATAAAAATAAATTTTTTTCCGATGTTTTCATAGTACCAAACTTCGTATGCTTGGGCAGATCCAAAATTGTATGGGTGTTTTTGAATGAACGTGGGTTCTCCAAATCGGACATACACCTCGCCTTGGTCGGTCTGCCATCCATCATTAAAACGTCCAAAATTTCGGTTTACATGGAAAATTCGGTAATAATACTCTTCCATCGCCTCGTTCCGTTTGGTACCGGGCGTTGGATCGCGCTTTCGCCAGAAATCCATAAACATGTCGGCCCGTTTGGCAGGCGTAGGTTGGCTACGGATCTGAGAAATTTCGTTTTCTTTGGCAATATAACGTAGTTGGGAAATCGCACGATCTATATCATTCAGTTGTTGATCTAAGCCCATCCATTGGATATGGAAGACTTTGGCGGCAGCATCATAAGTCTCGCCTTTTTCACCTTTTAATAACACATTTATTTGATATGCCCCGGCTTTAAGGTCTTTCAAAGGGATATTCACTACACCCGAATTTTCACCAGGTTTCACTCGGAGTGGTTTGGAATTCCAGTTGGCCACACCTACGGTTTCTAAGTTGGATCCATCTGGACGGAAATTCAAAAGATTGCGAACCGAAGGACGGCGGGCAGAGTTTTTGAGTTGTTGCACGCTATACGAAACGGTTAAAGAAATGGATTCTTTCGCAAATACGTCGAAGTAAAAAATGGCTTCGCTCCGGTCGCTGCCCAATGTGTTTGAAACATTAGGCGTAAAGTTGGTGCGGTTCGGGCTGTAGTCATCTACCAACGAGAGATCACTCATGGTGACAGGTTTGTTTTCTGCACCAAATCCGCGAACCAATAAAGCAAATTCGCGGACAAAGGTTTTGCCAGAATTTTTGTCTTCGATGGTCACTTGCCCCATCATGCTACCCGGCTGTAGCTCCAATGAGTTGGTGGTCAAATCAAATATCTGATCACTTTGCGTTTCTGCGTAGTTTTTAATTTGCACAGTTCGGTCCCAATTATTGCTCAGAACCTTCCGTATGGCCTGTCCTTTGCTATTGGTTTCAAAAACCTCTGTTGTGACTTCGTATTGCCCCACAAATTGTCCGCTGCGACTCAGAAATTTGAGCTGGTTCAACGCGATTTTGGTAAAAAAATCTACCTTAGTTCGGTCTGTACGATTTGTTCGCGTACTCACGTAGTCCACATCAAATTCCGGAACACTTTGTGCGGTACTGGTAACGGCAAGTACTGGCGCCAGTAACACAAACAATAAGGCGTTTCGAAGCGAAAGTATTCTCATCATGGTTCCACCAAGAAAAAATTGGGAAGGTGCTGATTCGTTTCCAAAAGGAAATTACAAACTTTGGCGCCGTAGGGAGGTCACTAGTGTAAGAACGGTTTTTTGCGAAAGTCGAGCCGTCGAATTAACCTGCTGAATGGGTCTGACAGGCCTAAACAAATATCTTTTCGACAAAAGTGCGTTTATCAAAAACCTGAAGGTCTTCCACTTTTTCGCCAACGCCAATATACTTCACCGGTACATTAAACTCGTTAGAGATACAAATGACAATTCCCCCTTTGGCGGTTCCATCAAGCTTGGTTAGAACTAAGCCCGTCACTTCCACGCTTTTGGTAAATTCTTCGGCTTGACGTAAGGCATTCTGACCAACCGAGGCATCTAAAACCAGCAACACCTCGTGTGGAGCGCCCGGTATCTGACGATCCATCACCCGTTTTACTTTGGAGAGTTCATCCATCAGGCCACCTTTGTTGTGAAGCCGACCAGCCGTATCAATCAGAACCACATCTGCCTGTTGCTTCTTGGCGGAAGCCAGCGTGTCAAAAGCTACTGCAGCTGGGTCTGCGCCCTGTCCTTGTTTGATGATGGGGACGCCCACACGGTCTGCCCAAATCCCCAACTGTTCGGTTGCTGCAGCACGGAAAGTATCTGCAGCGCCCAAAACGACTTGTTTTCCGGCTTCTTTATAGCGATAAGCCATTTTACCAATGGAGGTAGTTTTACCAACCCCATTCACCCCAACAACCATGATGACATGTGGCTTATGGGGAAGTGGGGCCTCAAAATCTGCCGGACGTTCGGAGGTGGAACCAAGCAGAAGCTCTGCCACTTCCGAACGAATGATGCCGTTTAGGTCGGCAGTATTCACGTATTTGTCTCGGGCCACCCGCTCTTCAATTTTTTGGATGATTTCGATGGTGGTTTTAACCCCCACATCGCTGGTTACCAAAATACCTTCGAGTTCATCCAACACTTCTTCGTCCACCTTGTCCTTACCTCGGATCATGGTGTTGAGCTTTCCAAGAAAAGACGTTCTGGTTTTTTCCAGGCCTTGTTCTAAATTTTCATTATCACGCTTTTTGAACCGATCAAAAAATCCCATGGGAGGTTATTGGTTTAGGCTATTTAAAAAATACCATCTCAATGGACGGGTTTTTGGCAAATTCCTCCAAGATACGAAGCATAATGGCGTGTTCGCTTCCTCGCCTGTTTCGGACTTTGCATAAATATCGGAGGGTTAGCTGGATGCCACGTTCGTTCGTAGCAACATAAACAAAAGGTGTAAGCGTACTGTAATAAACCAAGTATTCCTGCGTCATGGTTTTGAGTTGGGATTTAACTTGATGTTCTACGATAAACGATGATTCTTGCGCCAGAGACATCATGATCTCCCGTGCCATATTCCAATCACTTTTATCAGAAACCGTAACCGAAAGCTCGTTCCAAATATATTCGAACCCTTGGGTGTAGTTTTTGACGGCATAGAGGAAAACCCAGTTATTCGGGATTCGCATAATGCGTCCGGTGCTTTGGTCTCCTTGTACCCATTCACGGGTTTCCATCATGGTGGTGACCAATAAACTGATGTCAATAACATCTCCAGAAACACCATTAAGTTCAATACGGTCGCCCACACCATAGGGTTGGCGGGTAATGATGTGTAGCCATGCCACCATACTTAGGATCACTTCTCGGTTGACGATGGCCAAACCCGCACCAAAAAGGGACAGGATCGCCACAATTTCTTTCAGGTTTGGAAACCAGATGGCCACCACCAGCACCAATGTGGCAATTGCTAGGCTTCGGCCCACACGACGGTTGATGGTGAACCGATGGTGTGGGTCTTCGATCTTACGAATCAAAACCTCACCTGTCAATTTACGGATCACCCAACCAACGACCAGAATGGCCATTGAAATCAGTAATTCCTCGGCATGGTCGCCAGAAATATTTATACGAAACCACTCAATCATGTTTGGTGGAGGGTTCTTGTGTGGGAGGGACTGTTTTTTGAATATACTCTAAGGGCTTATAGCGCCAAAAAGAAGCAATGATAAAAAGAAAGTAGGCATAGGCCATCAAGCCCAAAATAAGCCATTGGCCGTATCGTACTACTTCTGCATCAGGCTCTAACATCAGGTATAGTGCATACAAAAAAGTTGTTGCTACGGGAAGATGTAAAACATTGGGGTAAAATATCCGCTGCCTTCTTTTAAACGCATTCCAACCAAACAAAATGCAGGTCATTACACAGGCCCAAGAGAGCCACATGAAGGCAGGTAAAAGGGCCTCAAACTGTTGGGCTGGGCTTAGGTACATAAAGGTTGCAAGCAAAGCCACTGTAATTTCGTTGGCGTATGCATCCAATAGTTGGCCGAAGGTGGCATCTTTTCCCGTTCGGACATAGCCCCATACCCGAAGCGCATACAGGAAAAAGGAATAGATGAAAAGCGCAGCGGCGGTTTGGGTATAGATGAGGGTGATGGCCGGATGTACCTTCAGAATCGCCGAAAGCACCATAAGTGAGAGAACCGTAACCGCTACTTTCCCTGTCCAAATGCTCATTGCCACTTCGCCAATTTTTCGGGATAACAAAATACCCCCCGAAACAATGAGGAGGTCTCTTGCAGCCACAATCACCATTAACCAGAGAGGTACGGCACCCACCCAAACCAATGCAAAAACAATCCCAATCGCGGCCACTTTATCGGCCAAGGGATCCAATACCTTTCCCCAGCCGGATACCGTATTCGTCCAACGGGCCACCTGACCGTCTAACCAATCGGATGCGATGCCCCATAACACACATCCCGCCAGCCAAGAAATGGGTCCTTGTGTCATGATGAGGTACATAATAGGGATTACCACCACCGCACGACTGATGCTCAATATATTCGGAGCCGTCCAAAAACGGCCTAAATCCAATTGTTTAACAGATTCTTCCATTTGTTGAATCCGATTATGTTATATACCCGTATGGCCGAATCCACCCTCGCCACGAGGTGTTTCGTCCAACGGTGAAACAAACTGCCAAGAAGCGACGGAATAGGGGGCAATAACCATTTGGGCGATCCGGTCTCCACGATGAATAATAAAAGGCTCTTTACCAAAATTGATGAGTAGCACTTTTACCTCGCCCCGAAAATCGGCATCTATGGTACCCGGAGCGTTCAAGATGGTGACGCCAAACCTAAAAGCCAAACCACTTCTGGGGCGAATTTGTGCTTCGTAACCATCCGGAAGGGCTATTTTTAAGCCAGAAGGGATTAAACCACGCTCACCCGGTTTTAATATAACAGGTTCTTCGGCGGGTATAGCAGCCAAAAGATCCATTCCAGCACTCTTAGAGGTTGCATATCGGGGCAGCGGCAAGTCTAACCCGTTTGGAGTTATTTCAATGGGTATAACCATAACAACAACGTTGGTTTTGAATACGGAGCGACACACAAATGGCGCAACCCCCAAGAACGGAAGTTACGCCATTATGTTGCAAATCCTAAAATCGCAAGTCTGATTCTTGAAGATATTATTTTACATCGCCCATCAACTTCTTCACCCACGGTACTAAAGCAAACATCACCACCGAAACGGCAATAGAGGTACCTGCTACGGCCAAGAATAGGCTGTTAAGGGGGTAGGTCTCGAATAATCCACCCACATTACCACCAATAAAATTGCCTACGGCAGCACCAAGGAACCATACCCCCATCATCTGACCGACCACGCGTTCGGGGGCCAATTTCGTCATGGTGCTCAACCCCACCGGACTTAAGCACAGCTCTCCTATGGTTTGTAGAAGATAGACCGTCAACAGCCACATAACACCCACTTTTACGTCTGAAGATGCAACAATGGCATTGGCTGGAATGACCAATAAAAGGAAGCTAAGACCAACAAACAACAAGCCTAATCCAAACTTAACCGGGGTGGAAGGCTCTAAATTCTTCTTGTTCAAATACAGCCAGAGTGCGGCAAAGACAGGCGCCAACGAGATAATCCAGATGGAGTTAACCGATTGCCACCAAGTGGTGGGGAAGGGAAGCCCGAATATTTGGTTGTTGGTGTGGCGATCTGCAAAGAGGGTGAGGGTAGAACCAGCTTGCTCGAACGAGCCCCAGAACAGAGCCGCTGCGACGAAGAAAACAAAAATAGCAGCCAATCGCTTCTTCTCATCGCTCGTAAACCCGCCCCTGAGGAATAAAAATCCGAAATAAACAATCGGGATTGCAATAAATACATAGGTCATGGCGGTCTTAATCCAGTCAATGGTAATCTGAATAGATCCGGTAACATGAAGTAAATAAGGAATTGCAAAAGAGGCCGCCAGAAAGAGTATGGCCATGAGAAGTGACTTCCTTTGTTTAGCGGCTTCTTCGCTGGTGGAGGGTGGGATAAAGTGCCCTACAGTCCCAAGGTGTTTGTCTCCCATTTTGTATTGCACCAAGCCGATACACATCCCCACAGCTACGGCCAAGAAGCCATAACGCCAATTGATCGTCTCTCCAATGTATCCGGCAATCAATGGGGCTAAGAAGGCACCTAAATTGATTCCCATATAGAAGATTGAAAATCCGGCATCTCGGCGGTTGTCTGTTTTGTCATACAACGAACCAACCATCGTGCTCACATTGGGCTTAAGCAAGCCCGTTCCCAATGCAATCAATGCCAATCCGCCATAGAAAAAGCCAAGTCCCGGAAATGCCAGCAACACGTTTCCAAGGGCGATAATAATACCCCCATAAAAAACGGCATTTCGCGCACCCAAGAACTTGTCCGAAATCCAGCCACCGGGTAGGTTGGTTAGATATACCGAGGCGGTATAAAGTCCATAAATGGCTCCTGCATCGGCTACCGTGAAGCCAAGTCCGCCATTTACCAATTGATCGGTCATGTATAAAATAAGCAGGGCACGACCGCCGTAATAGCTGAATCGCTCCCACATCTCGGTGAAAAACAACGTCGCTAAGCCGCGTGGATGCCCAAAGAACGACGTATCTTGGGTAGTGTTCATAGAAAAAACGGTTTGTAAAGAATAAGGATAAAGCCAATTTGGCCTGTCTAACCAAGATAAGCCAAAAAAAGCGTATAGGAAAGGGCAAGCGTTCTTGAGACGATGACAAAATGAGCGGCAGCCCCTACACATTTTTTGCCATAAGTCTTCTTTAAAAGATAGGCAAGGAACGATTGATTGTTGGATAGATCAACGAGGATTCGTCTGTACATAAAAAAAGGGTTGCGCAAAAAAACACAACCCTCTATTAATCTTTTAAACACTACCCTTAGAATTTTAAACCGAACCTAAGTTTACTCACATTCAATTTTCCTGTTATAGTAGAATTGGGTAGGAGCGCAACACTTACAGTAGGTTCTGCAGACTTAACCGCCTGATTAATCGCAGCCACGACTTGCGCTAAAGTCAACGTCTCCCATCCACTAGCTTTTATTGCGTTTCCTAGTTTCGTTCTGTTTGGCTCTGGAGTTTTAGCAATCATTGCATCCACTTGGGCCTTTAGTACCTTTGCTGTAAGTTTTAACTCTTTTGGGGTAATGTCTGTGACCTTGTCGTCCTTAATGGTAATCGTTGCATATGCAACTGGAAGGTTGTTCACCAAAAGAAGCAGAATAATTTGTCCACTTGCCGATGTTTTTCCTAAAGCACTTGCGGCGGAGGGGGTAAAGGTGAAGTAATCTGGAGAGAGGATGACTTCGTCCACATCAAATATGTCAGGTAGTTTTACACTGCTCAAATTTACCTTTCCTTCAACCAAAGTAGTTTGGTCGGGGACAAGATTAACCGAACTGGCAAATGAGCTGGTAGGGACATCTACCTCATCCACTCCAAGCTTAGAAGCAATGAAGTCGCAACCATTGGAGGTGAATGCAAAGAATGCCAAAGCAACGAGGGATACCATCCGACGTAACGCAAGGTTTACGTTCAAAGTTGTGTTCATGTGTCTCAAAAGTTAAAAATTATGGGTTGTTTATATAGTAAAAAGACGATTGCTATTTACTTCGGTGTTGATAAATGGATGAAGATCTATAGGCGGTGGGGTCTTTTAAGGCATAAGATGAATTGAAAGAAAAAATAATGATAAATCGGATTGAATATAAGGCGTAGATTGGGTTGTACAATATTAAATTATTTAATAGGGTCTGTTTTTTTGTAAGGAGTTCAATACCTGTGAAAGTTTGGTTCGGATGGTTACAGAAGATCGGCTTTCGGTGCCTATGCAAGATGGTCTTAATAATCAAATCGCGCACTTACAATCTGGCGAGAAAAAAACGTTACTAACCTAAGCACGATGTATCCTTGCATTGTCGCGGTGCATCAAGGGGTTAAAAGGAAAATGGAGAAACGTCACTTTGGCCTGTTTGACCAGAAATACCTCCAAAGCGTATGTCCGAATTTATGATAGGCTGCGAAACACCTTTTAGGTAGCTATTTTATTATACAAGGCAAAAAAGGGGTGCTCGTGATAACACCCCTAAACTAAACGCATTACTCGACTTTAGAAATCCAAGTGAACATCCGCCTTTTTCAGGGTGAATTTTCCTCGGATCGTCCCTTCTACTACCTCTACAGTGACCGTTCCTTTAACCTTAAGGGCGCGAATGGCCGTATTAATGGCTTCACGGATTTTAGCTGTTGTTAAGGTGAGGTAATCGGTTGCCAAGAGTGCTTTTACAGAAGCGGGGAGGGCGGCGTGATAGCTTGCGAGTTGTGCGCATTGACCAATGGGAATAGGGTTTGACGATATGGCAGAGACCACACTATTGGTAATGGTCAAGGTGGCTTGTCCAGCGCAATACCCCTGAATATTGATAGTTATACGTACCTTTCCATTTTGGGCAGCGGTTTTGCCCAGCGTATCGGTCGTTTCGGTAAAGACCAATTGGTCGGTTGCTATGCGGATTTCATCGGCTTCAAACACTTTAGGCAGGGTCACGCTCCCAAGATTGACTTCGCCGGAGGAGTATCCAATAGAACCATTTGCAACGGGCAAGTCCGTAGCGAACTTATCCATGGGTACGGTTACATAATCCACGCCCAATTTTTCAGCGAGGAAGTCGCAGCCATTGGAGGTAAGTCCCAAAAAAACCGGTATAAAGAGGGATAGCATCCGACGAAATGTCAGGCTTACGTTCATGTTTGTGTTCATGTGTTTTGGAAGTTATTGTTTGGGGGGTTATTTAATGCTGGTAAAAAAAGAGGTCTGTTTGGTATGCGTGGTGGATAATGGACGATCTTACTGAAAGGAAATGGTCGTTAAAGGCATTGGTCAGAAAGAGATTTTGATTTTATGCACCGATGATCTAATTTAAGGGTCTGTAAATTTAGCAATAAAAAAACTAAAAAACAAGATCCCTTTTGATACGTGTAATTGGAAATTGCTGACATGGTTTCAACTTTTTTTTGTATTGATGCCCATACGTGTGGCAATCCGGTACGGGTAGTGGCGGGTGGTGGCCCATTTTTGGCGGGCGAGACCATGGCCGAGCGTCGGTTGGATTTTTTGGCCCGCTACGACTGGATTCGGAAGGGGTTGATGTTTGAACCGCGTGGTCATGATATGATGTCTGGCTCCATTTTATATCCCCCCGCAGATCCCAACCGAGATATAGGAATTTTGTTTATCGAAACCAGTGGTTGTCTGCCCATGTGTGGTCATGGAACCATTGGAACCGTCACGGTGATCATCGAAAAAGGCTTGGTAACACCAAAAACCCCGGGTTTATTGCGCATCGAGACGCCTGCCGGAAAGGTAGAGGCCCATTACACGTTATCTAACGGTAAAGTACGTTCTGTTAGGATCATTAATGTTCCTTCTTTTTTGTATGCCCCCAACCTCGAAGCCGATGTTCCAGGCTTAGGTACCATCACATGCGATGTGGCCTATGGGGGGAATTTTTATGCGATCGTAGAGCCACAAGCCCACTTTCCCGGTCTTGGCGCGTTTACTGCGGCAGATGTGTTGCGGTTTAGTCCACTGCTAAGAACAGCACTTAACCAAAAATATACCTTTGTTCACCCGACCGATCCGCGCATTTCAGGACTGGGGCATGTTCAATGGACGGGTGAACCGACGAATCCTGAAGCACACGCACGCAATGCCGTTTTTTATGGAGATAAAGCCATAGACCGCTCGCCGTGTGGAACGGGTACTTCGGCACGTATAGCACAATGGGCGGCAAAAGGGAAACTGGCAGTGGGGGATCGCTTTGTACATGAAAGCATTATTGGAAGCCTTTTTATAGGCAGGGTGGAATCCGAGACCGAAGTGGGGCCGTTTAAAGCCATTATTCCGAGTATAGAAGGGTGGGCCAAAATTACCGGATGGAATACCATTACCATTGATCCGGATGACGATCCTTATGCTTTTGGATTTTCGGTAGGCTAAACATATTTTCAATAAAAACAACTGTTTATGTCTAAAGTTGTTATCATTGGCGGAGGAGTCATTGGCTTATGTACGGCCTATTATGCCTTGCAGGAAGGCCATGATGTGACGGTTCTCGAAAAAGCGGAAGTGGGAAAAGGCAGTTCCTGGGCAAATGCAGGATGGGTAACGCCCAGCCATGTAGTTCCACTCGCCGCGCCGGGTGTGATTCGTAAGGGTCTAAAGTGGATGTTAGACCCCGAAAGTCCTTTCTATATCAAGCCCCGTATAGAGATCGAATTGTTTCGGTGGCTATGGGCGTTTCGTTCGTATGCAACCAAAGCACATGTAAACCGCTGTATGCCAATATTAGGTACACTATGCGAAGAGAGCCTACATCTGTTTAAAGTATTGAACCAGGCTTTGGGAGATAGGGTGGGGTTCGAGGAAAAAAGCCTAATTTTTGCGGCGAAAACAGATGCGGGTCTAAAATCCTGCATTCATGAAGTGGAAGCGGTACAAAAGGTTGGTATGGAGGCACGGGTTTTGGATTTGGAGGAAATGTGTACAATGGAGCCCACCCTCCGTAGAGACCTGAAGGGTGGGGCCTTTTTTAAAATTGATTCGCACCTAAATCCCGCCAAGTTGATGGTGCATTTAGCCGAATATGTCCGCGCAAATGGGGGAAGAATAATAGAAAAGGCAACGGTAAATGGTTTTGAATTGGGCAAAAAAGAAATTAAAAAGGTTCAAACCACACATCAACAATTTGAAGCGGATTATGTAGTGCTCGCAATGGGGGCTTGGTCGCAAGAAGTAAATCAGGCGCTCAAGATTAAACTACCAATTCAACCCGGAAAAGGTTATAGCATTACCCTGCCTCAAACGGGGACCTTAACCCGAATGCCCATCTTGTTAAGCGAGCGAAGTGTGGCCATTACGCCTTTTGGGAACGAAATCCGGTATGCTGGGACGATGGAACTGACCGGAATGGACCTCTCCGTAAACCATCGGAGGGTACAGGCCATTAAAAACGCCGCACAGGAATACCTAACCAATTATGATGCCATGGCAGTACAACAGGCTACTTCTTGGATGGGTTTACGACCTTGTTCACCGGATGGAATGCCCTTGGTGGGGCCGTTGAAGGCCTTCCCGAATGTGTTGGTGGCCACAGGCCATGCGATGATTGGCGTAACCACTGCCACAGGAACCGGAAAAATAATCTCTGATTTAATCAGTGGGAAAACGCCATTTATGGACCCTTTGCCCTTTGCCCCTGAACGATTTTAAAATGTATGAAATTCCCTTTGTCAGAAAATAAAACCTATCTCCGTTATGGTAAATTATATTTCTTGGTGGTGATTGCCGGTTGTCGTTTTTCCGACATAGACACCACTAAACCCCAGTTGCCGGATCCACGTAAGCCCACCCAAGAAATAGAAAATGTTTCTTTAGAAATCTTGGAAGATGGAAAGCCTAAACTGCGGGTACAAGCAGGAAGTATGGCACGCTTCGAGCGGGGGGATTCTGTTTTTGCGTTATTGGGAGTTGGGAAATCCAAAAAACCCGTGCGGGTGGCCCTTTTCGATCCATCGGGAAAGCCTTCCGCCAACATCAGTATGGACAAACTCCGGTTCGAGGAAGCAACGTTGCACCTTACAGCGACTGGGAACGTGCAGGTGGAAACAGCAACAGGCCGACGCCTTCAGGCCGAGCACCTTATCTGGGACAACGCAACCCGAAAACTCTCTGCAAAAGGATTGGTTCGGATGATTTCGGATCAAGAACAATTGCAGGTCTATGACTTGGTGACGGATGAAAGTATGACCAATTACAGCGCCCGAAAACTCACCGGACAGGTAAGGATAAGCGGATTATGAAGAAAAACAAATGTTGGCCGGGGGTGTTTTTTTTGTCTGGATGGCTGCTTGTTGGGGTAGTGCTACCGGAATCGTGGGTGCTGGCACAGATCAGGCCAAATCCCACACCCAATGCGGTAGCGACGACAGATACCACACAAACCCGAAGTGGCCCCATTGGCAAATTGGTGGATATCCTGAATGCAGACCAAACCATTGGTACTACCACCTCCCGAACCCTACGGGGTAACGTCTCGCTCCGACAGGAAAATACCTTGCTTCGTGCCCAAGAAGTGGTGGAACGGTTTGATAGTAATCTAATTACCCTGCGTGGAAAGGTTTGGATGGTACAAAATGGTGACACCCTCACTGCCGATCAAATTGTATATAATACACTTAATAAGCAAGCCAAAGCATCTGGAAATATCCGTGTTTCCAATGGTCAAACCCGCATTTTTACAACAGCCGGCGAGTATGATGCCCAAACGAAATTGGTACATTTTACCACTGGCGCCCGTATCATAGACAGTACGGCCGTCATCACCGCTCGACGGGGCCGTTTTTCTAATCAAGATAAATGGGGGAATTTTGAGGGGGACGTGAAATTAGTGGATGGAAAAACAATTCTTACGGCCACCAAAGGTTCATACAATACTACCTATAAATGGGGCGAGTTTGAAGGAAATGTCCGCTTGATGGACGATAAAATGGTGCTAACAGCCACCAAAGGTGTATATTATCGTGAGTTACAAGAAGCCTTTTTTTATGGAAATGTGGAACTCCAACACCCCGATTTTTTTCTACAAGCCGATTCCGTGACACATAACCGTAAGACCGATATTTCTTTTGCGCGTGGGAAAATTAAATTAGAGCGATACGAAAAAAAAATGGCCCGGAAAGCCACTGAAACGGTACAACCAGCAAGAACCTTTTTGTTTGGTGGCTCTTTATACCACAACAATGCCTCCAAATCCTCGGTACTTCGTGGAAACCCATTGGTGGTCCGGCTAAAGCCTACAAAAGAAGATACAGCCGTGTTGGATACGCTATTGTTGGCTGCACGGATATTGGAAGTGAATGAGCCAGAGGAAGGTTACCAACATATGGTCATTCGGGGTCAAACTAGGATGCGCCAAGGGACTTTTGCCGCACGTTCCGACTCAAGCCGATACACTAAATGGAATCGAGAACCCGATTTTAGAGAAGAGATCCAATTGTTTGGCGCCCCTTTGGTGTGGTCTCGGCAAAACCAAATTTCCGGTGATACCCTTCGGATGGTATTAAAAGACGGAAAGCCGGATTCGTTATCCGTTTTTGGGAATGCATTTGTTGCGCAAATGGATTCTGTTCTGAATAAAATAAATCAACTAAGAGGAAAAAAATTATTTGGTTTTTTTGAACAAGATACCTTACGTTCGGTCACTATTTTTCCACAAGCAGAAGCTTTATATTTTAGTAAAAATGATCAAAAAAAATTATCACAAGGTATTCAGCTAAAATCAGACCAACTTTACTTGACTTTTGAAAAAGAAAATATTAAAACTTTGGATGCCTTAAAGCCTGATGGTGTAATTTATGACGCCGAGATCATCCCAGAAAACTTTCAACTAAATGGTTTTAACTGGCAACCAGATAAACGCCCTCAATACAAGGAATTTCCGGTAACGGATGAGCAATGGAGGTGGATCCGAAAACGGATCAACTTGCCGCCGGAACGCAAACAGGTCGAAACCGTTATACCGAATCCTGTATCACAAACGCCTGAAAAGCCACGTGGAAAACGAACAACAACCAAACACCGAAACCGTTGAATCGGGGCTGCTGCGTCCTGCTGTGCTGCATACACGGGGGCTGGTAAAACGCTATCGTCGCCGAGCCGTCGTGGATCAGGTGGATGTGGAGGTGCAGCAAGGGCAAATTGTGGGGCTGCTTGGCCCCAATGGCGCAGGAAAAACAACCACTTTCTTGATGATGTGTGGTATGGTGACCCCAGACCAAGGCGATGTACTCATAAACGATCGGAAAATTACCAAACTTCCCATGTTTAAACGGGCAAGGTTAGGGATTGGCTACCTCGCCCAGGAAGCCTCAGTGTTTCAACAACTTTCGGTGGAAGACAACCTGAAGGCGGTCTTGGAATATCAACCCATCTCCAAAAAAGAACGAAACCAGCGTATTGAACAGCTGATGGAGGAATTTGGGATTGCCCGCATCCGCAAGTCGAAAGGGTACATGCTTTCCGGTGGGGAGCGACGGCGTTGCGAAATTGCGCGGGCATTGGCCACCCAACCGAAATTCTTGCTCTTGGACGAGCCATTCGCTGGTGTGGATCCAATTGCCGTGGAAGACATTCAACGCATTGTGGCTCACCTCAAAACCCGGAACATCGGCATGGTGATTTCGGATCATAACGTGCATGAAACATTGGCTATTTGCGATGTGACGTACATCCTCTATAAAGGAAAAATCCTGCGACATGGAACAGCCGAAACGTTGGCGGCAGACGAAGAAGTACGGAAAAGTTATCTTGGTGAGAATTTTTCGCTCGAACGGTATCGCTTATAAGATAAAAGCGTTTTCAACCCGGATAGGGTTTGTTTCGTGGGTTGCCTGCATTGTATTATGTTTTAGCAATCCCTGTTTACTCCAATAATACATTTTACAAACAAGGAAATCATGGTCGTAATCATGAACGCCGATGCCCCGGAACGACAAGTAGAAGAGGTGATCGGGAAACTTAATGGCTATGGATTTGATGTTCACCGTTCTACCGGAGTTCGTCAAACAGTCTTAGGCGCCATTGGCGTAAAACCGGATTTCGACATCCGGCATATCAAGGTTTTAGAGGGTGTCTCCGATGTCTATCGGGTCACTACGCCTTATAAGTTTGCCAGCCGAACTTGGAAGAAGGAGAATACAGTGATAGACGTGGATGGCCTTTCGGTTGGTGGTGATGAATTGATTATCATGGCTGGGCCTTGTTCTATAGAAAGTGAGGAGCAAATAGAAGCTTCCGCCGCTGTGGTTGCGGCAACGGGCGCACAAGTTTTACGCGGTGGGGCCTATAAGCCACGTTCTTCTCCCTACGCATTTCAAGGGTTGGGCGTTCCTGGTCTTAAGATGATGCGCGAGGCCGCCGATCGTCATGGACTCAAGGTGATTACCGAGGTCATGGAAATTAACCAAATCGAAATTGTTGCCACATATGCAGACATTTTGCAAATTGGTGCCCGAAACATGCAAAACTTCTCCATGCTGCGTGAATTGGGAAAGGTGGATAAGCCCATCTTTCTGAAACGAGGACTTTCTTCGACGTTTGAAGAATGGATCATGAGCGCGGAATATGTCATCGCCAATGGAAATCCACACGTCATGTTCTGCGAACGCGGAATTCGTACTTTCGAGACCTATACCCGCAATACATTAGACCTTTCGGCGGTTCCAGTGATTAAGCAAAAAAGCCATTTACCCATCATCGTAGATCCCAGTCATGGTGTGGGCATTCGTGATAAGGTGGCACCGCTCGCTCGTGCAGGTGTTGCGGTAGGGGCCGACGGGTTGATGATTGAAATCCATCCAGACCCACCAACAGCGAAGAGTGACGGCCCGCAATCACTCTATTTTAATCAGTTCCGTGAAATGATGCAGGAATTGCGGATGATTGCCCAAATTGTTGGACGTACACTCCCCGAGCCAGCCTTAGCGGCGTAAAAAAGATCTCCCGGCGCTTTTTCTAAGGAGGAAAGGGCGCTGGCTTTATTATTTGCTTTTGACGTTGAAGTCTTGTATCTTTCTGCTTATCCAAAACCGTTTCTGAAGCAATTTTCCTTTGTGCCACGCTGCACACACCTCCATTCCCTTTATCCTTTACAAACTGTTTTAAATTCTTGTAAATCCTAAATTGTTATACGTATATGTGTGGAATCGTAGGTTATATCGGCCCTCGTGAGGCAACCCCTATTTTGTTAAACGGCCTTCAACGCCTAGAATACCGCGGCTACGACTCGGCCGGGATTGCAGTGGTGAATGGCGCGCTTCATGTGCGCAAGAAAAAAGGCAAGGTCAAAGAATTGGCCAAACTGATTGCAGAAAATCCGGTGACTGGTCAATTAGGTATTGGTCATACCCGATG
Source organism: Bacteroidetes Order II. bacterium (assembly GCA_016788705.1). Taxonomy (NCBI): domain Bacteria; kingdom Pseudomonadati; phylum Bacteroidota; order unclassified Bacteroidota Order II.; species Bacteroidota Order II. bacterium. The sequence continues at coordinate 326,771 of JAEUSQ010000039.1, read as the reverse complement.
GGCCACGCACGGCGCACCCGATGACGTGAACGCACACCCACACATGGCGGGAAATCTGCAATTTGCAATGGTGCATAATGGAATTATCGAAAATTATGCGGCACTACGCGAAAAATTGATCCGGAAAGGCTATCAATTTACGAGCCAGACCGATACCGAAGTATTGGTGAAGTTGATTGAAGATGTCAAAAATACCACGCATCTTTCCTTAGATACCGCGCTGATGCAAGCCCTAACGCAGGTGGAAGGAACCTATGGGATTGTGCTGATCTCTCATGAAGACCCAGACCTCTTGATCGCCGCCCGAAATGGTAGCCCGTTGATTTTAGGGATTGGAGAGGGAGAGTATTTTTTGGCTTCAGATGCCTCGCCATTGGTCGAATATACCAAGCAGGTCGTTTATCTGAACGATGGAGATGTGCTTACGGTACGCAGAAGTGGGTTTGAAATCAAAACTTTAGACAACCAATTACTCAAACCGGAGGTGCATGAACTGGAAATGGAACTGGAAGCCATCGAGAAAAGCGGATACGACCATTTTATGCTGAAAGAGATCATGGAACAACCCGAATCTATCCGGAATTGCTTGCGGGGGCGGATTCGTTTGGAAGAGAACATGATCCAATTAGGTGGATTGGTGGATGTGATGGATCGCCTTTTGGCCGCTAAACGCATTGTCATTGCGGCATGTGGCACCTCTTGGCACGCCGGTTTGGTGGGAGAATATCTCCTAGAGTCGCTGGCGGGTATTCCGGTGGAGGTAGAATATGCCAGTGAGTTTCGGTACCGCAACCCGATTCTTTCTAAAGACGATGTGGTGATGGTGATTTCGCAAAGTGGTGAAACCGCCGATACCTTGGCTGCGGTTCGTGAAGCCAAAAGCCGAGGAGCGCTTACATTGGGGATTTGTAATGCCGTGGGTTCTACCATTGCCCGCGAAACCGATGCCGGGGTGTACCTTCATGCCGGGCCGGAAATTGGCGTTGCCTCTACCAAAGCATTTACCGCGCAGGTGACGGTACTGACGATGATTGCCCTCCGGATGGGACAGGGCCGCACCATCACCGATGCCGAAATGACCACTTATCTACAAGAATTGGCGGAAATCCCCGAAAAAGTGACCGAGGTGCTGAAACTCAATGAGGACATTCGGGCACTGGCACCCATGTATCGCTATGCCTCCAATTTTCTTTACATGGGCCGTGGATACCACTTTCCCGTTGCTTTGGAAGGCGCACTTAAACTCAAAGAAATCAGCTATATCCATGCAGAAGGGTATCCCGCTGCCGAAATGAAGCATGGCCCGATTGCGCTCATTGATGAGTTTATGCCTGTGGTTATGATTGCCAACCGAGATGCCATTTATGACAAAGTGGTCTCGAATGTGGAGGAAATCCGCGCACGTAAAGGCTCGATCGTGGCCATTACCGATGAAGGCAATCAAGACTTAGACCGCCTCTGCGAAAAGGTCTTTCATGTACCCCATACCGTGGACTTTCTGATGCCGCTCCTGACCGTGATCCCGCTCCAACTCCTGAGCTATCATGTGGCGGTGCTACGCGGGTGTAATGTGGATCAACCAAGGAATCTGGCCAAAAGTGTGACGGTGGAATGATGATCGTGTACCGATTTTTTTACGGCGGCTCCAGATGGGGCCGCTTTTTTGTTGCAAAAATGTTGGGTGTTGGAATGCATTGGTGTGGTGCATAGATTTGGTGCGAATGGACGAATCGAAAATGTCATTTCTGAAAATAAAGGATTGTCTTTAAAAAATAAGTACTTAGGCCATTTTACATTCGTCCGTACCAATTAAGTACTTGTTTTTTAAAGCCGTTTCTTGCATCTTTGGGGGCTTTTTTTGTACTTTCCGGACGGTTCCCCGTACTTTTTTTGTTGATTCGTCCATTCTTCCCCGTAAGTGCTTGTTTTTTAATGGGATTTTTTGCCTACTGTGCGGGGAACTACTCTGAGTGAAGAGATCAAAACGGTTGTGTTATTAGGGCTTTCATGAAAGCTTTTACGCGTGCGGGGAACTACTCTGAGTGAAGAGATCAAAACCTTGAGGTGTGCTAGAATCGCACCCAGTCAAAACGTGCGGGGAACTACTCTGAGTGAAGAGATCAAAACTTAGGATGAAAACTTTAGGATTGGCGATCAAAGTGCGGGGAACTACTCTGAGTGAAGAGATCAAAACATCTCTGTCACTGGCAGCTCGGAACCGTCGCTCAACTGGTGCGGGGAACTACTCTGAGTGAAGAGATCAAAACCTAAATCGTCGAGAGACTATGACATTTTTTTTGAAACTTGTGCGGGGAACTACTCTGAGTGAAGAGATCAAAACATCCTTATGCAGTCGCAACGTCGACTGTACGTATACCCGGTGCGGGGAACTACTCTGAGTGAAGAGATCAAAACTTAGTATGAATCTCGGCGAAAGGGTTTTCACACAGAGTGCGGGGAACTACTCTGAGTGAAGAGATCAAAACTGTCCGTTTATTCCTCCCCATCCAGAAACTTCCAAGGTGTGCGGGGAACTACTCTGAGTGAAGAGATCAAAACATATGTTTTATAGTTTACAGTAAAGTTCATGCATTCGTGCGGGGAACAACTCTGAGTGAAGAGATCAAAACAATACTCCAAATGCGTACCAGGTAGTTGTAAGACCTGTTGCGTGCGGGGAACAACTCTGAGTGAAGAGATCAAAACTCTCTTTCAACAAAAGTTTCATAAACATTTTCTGCAGGTGCGGGGAACAACTCTGAGTGAAGAGATCAAAACATTCCTACCTCGCGGCAAAGTTCTTTTCCAGCGACTTGTGCGGGGAACTACTCTGAGTGAAGAGATCAAAACTTCCGTCGCTGTATTTCTGGATTTTGGCGTTAAAAGGTGCGGGGAACTACTCTGAGTGAAGAGATCAAAACTAGAGTCTCCAGACCAAAGAAGATGTCTCATAAAGCGTGCGGGGAACTACTCTGAGTGAAGAGATCAAAACTTATGGCCTCTTTATTCAAGGCTTCAAACCTTAGTTTTGCGTGCGGGGAACTACTCCCCTCCGCGCAACGCCTTCGTGATGCTTCGCCACGCCGAAGGTTTTTGTCCGGTTGCGTGTGGGTCTTTTCAAAGGGTGGTGATTGGATATAAGATTTCCGTTCTACGTGGTTTGGTTTCGTGGTTCCTACAAAAAATGGCTACGCCCCTTTTCAAGCGGGGAACTCCCCTCCGCGCAACGCCTTCGTGATGCTTCGCCACGCCGAAGGTTTTTGTCTGGTTGCGTGCGGTTCTTTTCAAAGGGTGGTGATTGGATATAAGAGGTCAGGGCTACGCCCCTTTTTCGTTTCTTGATTCCTTGTTTCCTACGAAGAGGTCAGGGCTACGCTCCTTTTTTAGGTTGCGTCTCAACAGAAGGTACATCCCCCGCGCAACGTCGGGAAGTTTCGTCGCGCCGAAGGTTTTTGTCCGGTTGCGTGTGGGTCTTTTCAAAGGGTGGTGATTGGATATAAGAGGTCAGGGCTACGCCCCTTTTTCGTGTCATGGTTCCTTGTTTCTTACGAAGATTGCAGGGCTACGCCCCTTTTTCGTTTCTTGATTCCTTGTTTCCTACGAAGAGGTCAGGGCTACGCCCCTTTTCAAGCGGGGAACTCCCCTCCGCGCAACGCCTTCCGGTATTTGTCCACCGAGTCGTTTTTTGTATGCCGTCCGTTTCTGGGCTGTAGAGAAATCCCCTTTACATCCGAATAGCCCTACGTCATTGGTCTTGTGGCATAGTGATAGCCTTGGAGCCGGTAGTTATTTTATAGTTAATCGTAGTTAATGGATAATTTATCGAAAGTTGGACGGGGTTCATCGAAGTAAACGAGCGGGAGTGGGCTGGTTTTTGGAACTTCTCACCGAAAGTTGATTCCGATGGGACAAGATACTACGAACTTCCCGCAGGAATCAGCCCCCAATACCAAACCACACGACCACTAAGTCACCACCCACCCACCACCAACGGGTTGGGCTACCCGGAAAAAGAAGTTTGAGGAATAATGGGAAAAGGGAATACAAGAAAGCCGGACGATGTGCCGGTTTTTTTGTATGCTTCCGGATGTAGGCGGTCTTTTAGATAAATATTTTCATATAGTCTGTAAAAATAGTAGGTATATATTTTTTGTCATGTACTTAGATTTTTTGTGATTTTAAATGAAGAATACAATAGTATTTTTCTTCCTTCAAAAAAAGTCATGACCAAGAGCTTGTTTGTTTATCTATCCCAAAAGAACCGCACTGGTGGATATGAAACGTTTATTCAGGCATGGTTTATCTTGATTTTTTGTCGTGTCTTGTGAAAAGAGGGTAGGCGATAAACGAGAACCATCTTCATTTCTTAAGCGGTTATCGTAAAAAAACGCTTGCTTTTTTAAAATGATTAGGTAATCCATAGAGAAAACACCCTTCATTGGCTTTATGCGGTTGTCTGTTGTATTTTGCTGGCTCACTCCAACCCATTTGACTGGACCGAATGCGCATGGTAAACCGAATTTTTGTATGCTTCATTTTTATGTTAGCCCTCGTGCTTCCTGCACAGGCACAGTCCATCTTGTTATTTCCAGACCAGTTGTTTGATGGTCATAGCATGATTCGTAAGGGCTGGGGAGTCTTGATAAAAGAAGATCGTATTGTGGGAGTTGGCCCCATTGCGGAGCTTGAAATTGATAAAGAGACACAGCAAATTTCTTTACCTAACCAAACCTTGTTGCCCGGATTAATTGAGGGTCACAGCCACGTATTGCTCCATCCCTATAACGAAACCACGTGGAATGAACAAGTGCTGAACGAGACCGAAGCGGAGCGGGTAGCTCGGGCAACCAACCACTTGAAAGCGAGTTTATTGGCCGGATTTACCACGCTAAGAGACTTGGGGACGGAGGGGGCTGGATATGCGGATTGGGGGCTTAAACAAGCCCTTGAAAAAGGAATTATCGCGGGTCCCAGACTTATCATTGCTTCAAAAGCCATTATTGCAACAGGTTCCTATGCCCCAAAACGGACGGGGTTTGCCTATGACGTGCCACAAGGGGCGGAAGAGGCCGATGGCCAGCGGTTGATACAAGTTGTTCGGGACCAGATAGGCAGGGGCGCGGAATGGATCAAAATTTATGCCGACTACCGATGGGGGCTGCGTGGAGAAGCAAAACCGACGTTTACTTCGGAAGAGTGGCGTTATATTGTTACAACGGCTTCGGGTGCGGGAAGAAGGGTGTCCGCTCACGCGGCTACCGAGGAAGGAATGCGGCGGGCCATCGAAGCGGGGGTACAAACCATTGAACATGGGGATGCTGGAACCGAAAATGTTTTCCGATACATGGCCGATAACCATGTTGCACTGTGCCCCACCTTGGCGGCTGTAGAGGCCCTTGCTCAGTATTCCGGTTGGAAAAAAGGCCAAGAACCGGATCCGCCTCGTGTAAAAGCCAAAAAGGAAAGTTTTAAAAGTGCCCTCCGCCAAAAAGTCCCTATCTGTATGGGAAGCGACGTAGGCGTGTTTTCGCACGGTGAGAATGTCAAAGAAATGGAATTGATGGTCGAGTATGGAATGTCGTCCTTGGATGTCTTGATCAGTGCAACTTCCGGAAACGCGGAAATATTTGGATTGGAAAAAGAACTGGGCAGCATAAAACCGGGCTTATGGGCCGATCTGATTGCCGTTTCAGGAGACCCTACCCAACAGATTTCAGCCCTTAGAAAAATTACATTCGTCATGAAAGGTGGTAAAGTGTACCTTTCAGTAACCCCTAAACCTTAATTTATATCCTCATGAATGGAACCCCGTGGCAGGGCGTTTTTTCTGCCGTAACCACCAAGTTTACCCTTGATTTTTCGTTAGATATAGCCCGTATGGAACAGCATTTCGCCGAACAAATGGCTGCTGGCGTACATGGCATTATCGTAAATGGCTCATTGGGCGAAAATGCCAGCCTGACCACCGAGGAAAAATTAGAGACCCTTAAAATTGCGCTTCGTGTGGCCGATGGCCGCATTCCGGTGCTTTCAGGCGTGGCGGAAACAACCACAAAAGCCGTGATTCAGTTTATGGACGCGGGCACAAAATTAGGTGCGAATGGATTTATGGTATTGCCACCAATGCGCTATCCGGCAGAAGCCCACGAAACCATGCATCACTTTAAAACTGTAGGGAAAGCCGCATCCGTTCCCATTATGGTGTACAACAATCCGGTGGCATATAAAGTGGATGTAACCCCTGCTATGTTTGCCGAATTGGCCGAGGTTCCGCAATTGGTCGCCCTAAAAGAATCCTCCGACAACGTGCGCCGCGTTACCGACGTTCTAAACCAGTGCGGCAATCGCTTCCAGATTTTTACTGGTGTGGACAATATCGCCCTCGAAAGCCTGTTGGCGGGGGCCATTGGTTGGGTGGCCGGGCTTGTTTGTGCTTTTCCCAAAGAAACCGTGGCCATTTATGAACATGCAATGGCCGGACGGGTACAAGAAGCGGTCGCCCTTTATCGCTGGTTTCGTCCTCTGTTAGATCTTGATGTGACCCCACGTTTTGTGCATTACATCAAGTTTACCGAAGCCTTGGTTTCTGGTAAAGAAAACGATGCCTTGGTTCGGGAACCACGTTTGCCTATGCCAGAAACCGAACGCAAACAGGTGGAAGCCATCGTCCGGAAAGCGCTCGAAAATCGGCCAGATTGCTAAAAGGTTATGACATCAATTAGGTCACATTTTTGTGGCCTAATGGTTTGGTGGCTGCATCAATGGTCTCTATAACCACAATCAACATAAACACGCTGCCTTATAAAAGTGCAGTCATCAATACCCAGACCGAAACGTATTTTTACATGACTAAACCGAATAATGCGCGGCGCTATGTTTTTGAACAGGGCGTCCATATGCTAAAAAGCCACATTAGCACCCCAATGGATACCACATGAAAATGCACCTTTTGCTATGCGAAGACGAGCCTAAAATTGCCAAATTCATTCTACAAGGCCTAAAAGAAGAAGGCCACGATGTGGAGTGGCACACACATGGCGCTTCAACCCTTCAGCAAATAGCCAATAAACAATACGATATACTAATTTTAGACCTACGTTTGCCAGACATTGACGGCCTAACCGTGTGCCGGGAAGTACGTAAAATCCGCCCTTTACAACCAGTTTTGATGCTTACCGCCTTAGACGCCATCGAAAACCGTGTGGCAGGCTTACGTGCAGGGGCAGATGATTATTTGCCCAAACCTTTTGCATTTGATGAGTTAATTGCCCGCTTAGAAGCCCTCTATCGGCGCTCTACACAACAAGGGGATACCAAAATGCAGGCTGGGCATTTCACCATAGATCCATATTCACACACCTGTACTTATAAAAACGAAGTTATTAACCTTACCCCCCGCGAATTCGACTTGTTGCACTTTTTCATCACCCATGCGGGCCAAAATATTCCCCGCGAAACCCTCTACCGCGAGGTCTGGCAAATGCCTTTTGAACCCAATACAAATGTGGTAGAAGTTTATATTCGATACCTGCGTAAAGCACTGCAAACGGTTGGCTGTACCGGGGCCATTGTATCGGTTCGTGGGGTTGGGTATCGTTTTAATCCGGACTAAAGAGAGATGCCTTCCAAAAAACCATTACACTTCCGAACACGGCTCGTCAAAACCCTACTTCCTACATTTTTGGGAACGTTGTTATTCATTTTTGTTTTGACCGCTGGAAGCATTGTCGCAACGTTTCATTTCTCCGATCGCCGCGTTTTAGAAGATGAATTGGCCGAAATATCGGCAGCCATACAGTTCGAAGGTCGGGTAGTGCCGCCGAGATACCACTGGACGGAGCCGCACCATACACATGCGCATCCACGCCAGAATCCGCAATTTGTGCAATTATTCCGTCTTGATGGTACCTTGTTGTTTGCTTCCGACAATGTAGATATTCTCCGGAAATATCCCCGTTCTTTGGTAAAGAAAGATGGCTTTTTCACCGATAATCGTACCGGATACCGGATGCTTTTTTTAACGCGGGGGATTTATGATCCTGATCGTCGGTTGATTGGGTATATCCAGATCGGGCAATATGAAGTGGATCGAAGCCATATTTATGGCCTGGGGTTGATAGGTTTAGCCGTTATTGTTTTGGTGGCAATGATCGTCTGGTGGTTTTTGTTGAAGAAACTGGCCCATCGGGCCACCGAATCGGTTGAAATTATCTCGGATGCAGCACAAAAAATCTCTCTTCATACACGAGATTATCGAATCCCTTCGTTTCCAGGAGCCGACGTAGAAACGCTTCAACTCACTGAAACATTGAACGATTTGCTGAGTCGCCTCCAGAAAAACTTCGATGAAATGGAAGCCTTTACTGCCCATGCCGCACACGAATTGCAAACGCCCATAACCGCCTTAGTGGGGGCCGTAGAAGTGGCCCTCCGGCGCGAACGAACGGCTGAACACTACCGAGAAACCCTGAAAAGTCTTCATGTAGAACTGGGTGCGATGCGCGATATGGTGCGGAGCCTTTTAGAGCTGGCACGGCTGGAACATACCGCCGATGAAACGCTCCGAGATTGTTGCGATCTTTCTAAAATTGTTTTGGATGCCACTTTAGATATAGAATCCCTCTTAAAAGATCGGAAGATTGTCCTAAAAATGGATATTCAACCCGATGTACAAGTGGTAGGGGATAACGAATTACTAAAACGAATGGTAGAAAATATTTTAGACAATGCACAAAAATATACGGAAAGTGGGACCATAGAAGTACGCTTGGATTACGATCCGCCCGTGCTCCTGGTTCGCGATACAGGTTTGGGTATTCGACCGGAAGACGTCCCGCATGTGGGGAAACGCTTTTTTCGTGCTAAAAGCATGAGTGCTAAGGGCATTCCCGGAAGTGGACTGGGCATGGCTTTGGTCAATAAAATTGCTCAGAAACACCATGCCCAATGGTCGGTCTCATCCATACCCAACAAAAGTACAACCGTTACCCTGTACTTTCAATCGCCTAAAGCACCATAATTAGTTGTCATCATCGTCGGTATCTTTGGTCTTTTGCACCAAAGTAGTGTCTTTAGAGCTTGTTAGTGCAGGTTTAGCATCTGGAACAGTTTCATCACCGCGCACATCTCCTGTTTCGCCTCCTTTGCCAACCGTAGCCGCCCATTCCTTTAAGACTGCCACATCCTTAGCACTTAGCTTTGCTTCTGGATGCATTAAAATATAATCCCAAGTGGGCATTTCGCCTTTTTCTATCACTTCTATAATTTCCTCTGGAACCTCTGCTTTTTCTTCCCCTTGCGGCTGATCCCATGTGGAAAAATTAACCTTACTTCTTCCCTCATTTACATGATGACGAATCATGAACTTTACAGGTGCAAGGTAACTGTACCAAGGCCATTCGGTCTCGTTAGAATGACAATCGTAACAAGACCGTTTTAGGATGTCCTTAACGGGTTTGGGCGCAGGCATGTCTAACGTTATAGGAGGGTTTTCTCGGTCAATGGGGATGAGCTGCATCAATAAAAAAATACTTAAAACTGTCATTAGTACCCAACTTAGCTTCTTTTTCATGGTATTCTCCGTTTAGTAGGTCATTGTTGCTTGTACCCAAATGTAGTGCCCATAAAATGAGAGAACCATTAGAACCCACTTCATCTGTGATAGAAAGTCCAAGAACGACGATCATAGGTAAAAAATATTGACAAAGTGGTGCTAATTTCTTATACTATGCATGATGAATTAAAATTTCTGTACATTCAAATTTGTGAATGTTTTTTCAATTAAAGTTCGTTAATAAAATAGAAATTAAAACAAATTTATATTTAGGTGATTGCAAAGAACAACTGAGCCTTTTACCTGGTAATTCCGTAGATTTAATAGTCATTTCTCCTCCTTATGCTGATCAAAGAAAAAATGCCTATGGAGGTATTCTTACAGATAAATATGTTGAATAGTTTTTGCCTATTTCTGAACAACTTCTAAGAATTCTTAAACCAACTGGTACTTTTGTTCTAAACATCAAAGAAAAAGTTGTTGATGGTGAAAGAAGTGTTTATGTGATGGAACTTATATTAGAAATGAGAAAACAAGGCTGGCTTTGGATGGAAGAATTTATTTGGCACAAAAAAATAGCTACCCCGGTAAATGGCCTAATCGTTTTAGGGATGCATGGGAAAGACTTCTACAATTTAATAAAAATAGAAAATTTAATATGTATCAAGAAAAGGTGATGGTTCCTATGGGAGACTGGGCTAAGTCAAGATTGAAAAAACTCTCTAATACCGATAAAATTCGCGACAATTCAAAAGTAGGAAGTGGATTTGGAAAAAATATTTCTAATTGGTTAGAGAGAGAAAGGCTTATCCTACCAATGTATTGCACTTGGCCACCGAATGCAGTAACAAAAACCATAGTGCTGCTTTCCCTGAAGAACTTCCTGAATGGTTCATCAAGCTATTCACCAAAGAACATGATACCGTATTAGACCCTTTTATGGGTTCTGGAACGACCATTACTGTTGCCAATAGAATGAGACGAAATGCAATAGGCATTGAAATTATCCCAGCGTATTACCAGTTAGTTAAAGAACAGTTAAATCCTGTTGAATTATATCTTTTATAAATATTTAAAAATATGAAGGCTCTGAACCTTGATGAAGTATCACAATATATTGAACAAAATATCGGTATTTTCCATCAAAAACGTATTCAAAGCCTTGATGGCCTTAAACTGTCAAAAGTTTTACAACGAAAAAACCCTTACCTTTTTAAGGCTAAAAATGTATTGACGGCAGAGCAAATTATAAGAGGGATCTTAGATGCCCATATTTCGTCTAATGAAGAGACAATTTTTGGAGATTGGCTCGAAGGTCTCGCTATTTCTATTAACCACAAAGTTTATGGTGGATACAAATCCAGCATAAAAGGTATTGATTTATAATTTGATAAAAATGGTATTAGAAATATTGTCACAATCAAGTCTGACCCTAGTTGGGGTAATAGTTCTCAAATAGCAAAAATGATTTCTGATTTCAAGGTAGCTAAGAAAACATTGAGGACTAGTAATTATCAATTGATTATAAATGCGATAAATGGTTGTTGTTATGGAAAAGATAATCATCCGGATAAAAGAGATTATTACAAATATTGCGGTCAAAAATTTTGGGAGTTTATCTCAGGAGTTCCAGAATTATATATTGATATAATCGAACCAACTGGCCATTGATCTAAAGAAAAGAGTGATAATTTTGTAAAGTCTTATTCGCAAGTAATAAACAAATTAACAAGAGAATTTCCAAATGAATTTTGTAAAGATTGAGGAAAAATAGATTCGGGAAAGTTGATTCATTTTAATTCGGCGTAAATTTAGTTTTATCAAAATTTGAATTCGCCATACATAAACTACGAATGTCTAATAATCATTCTTAAGATTGATAGTAAAAATAGAAAAATACCTATTTGAAGGTTGTGCTCATCTCAAAAATATTTTTTATAAAAAAACTTCTTGATAATTGCTGTTTTGTAATAGCAAGAAGACACAAGCGGAACAAATTTGGGCATAAATTTCTTTGAAAAAAAAGCCCAACAAGTTCAGTATAAGAGGCCACAATTGCAAGGAATTATGTTTTTCTAAAAGAAAGTAAATAGTTCTTTGGGAGGGGTATTATGCAAGGATTGGCTTTATGATCACCGATACCCAGCGTATGGCCTTCTGCATTTTGTATTTTTGCATGGACAAGCCTACCAAGATGGTAGCGCAGATAGTAGTTCATAAAAAGCAGGGTCGGAATTTTGAGATTCCCGCCTTATCTTCTGCCTTTCACACCCAACCAACCCGCTCAAAAGCTGTATGAAGCCGAATTTAATTGCCGGAGAATGGCGTACTCCCCACGAAGTCCAAGCGAATATTAACCCGTCGGATACCAATGACGTTATAGACCACTATGCCCTCAGTACCCTCGAAGACATAGAGGATGCAGTACAGGCAGCGCATGTTGCGGCCTCCTCGTGGGGGAGAAGTACCCCACAACAGCGATTCGACCTTTTGGATAAAATTGGGTCCGAAATTCTGGCCAGAAAAGACGAACTGGGCAATCTCCTTGCCCGTGAAGAAGGTAAAACCTTGCCCGAAGGCATTGGAGAAGCCACCCGTGCCGGACATATTTTTAAGTTCTTTGCCGGAGAGGCCCTGCGTCCATCTGGCGAGAAAATGGCCTCTGTGCGTCCGGGCATCGAGGTGGAAATAACCCGCGAACCGATAGGGGCAGTAGGAATTATTACGCCGTGGAACTTCCCCATTGCGATCCCTGCCTGGAAGATTGCTCCGGCGTTGGCATATGGAAACACGGTTGTTTTTAAGCCTGCGGAGTTGGTTCCGGGGTGTGCATGGGCCTTGGCCGATATTATTCATCAGTCGGGTGTGCCGGAAGGTGTATTTAATTTGGTGATGGGAAAAGGAGCGGTTGTCGGAAAGGCTTTGGTGGCGCATCCGAATGTTGCTGGCATTTCCTTCACGGGAAGCATTCACACGGGTAAAGAGATCGCCACCACCTGTGCGGCCTTTCATAAAAAAGTACAATTAGAAATGGGTGGCAAAAATCCATTGGTGATTTTGGATGATGCCGATTTGGATACGGCGGTTGCTTGCGCCATAAATGGAGCCTTCTTTTCTACTGGCCAGCGTTGTACGGCTTCGAGCCGTCTCATTGTTTCTGAAGGGATTCACGATCGGTTTGTAGAAGCGATGGTAAATAAATTGGCAGCCTTAAAAGTGGACGATGCGCGGATGCCGGGCGTGGAGATGGGGCCTGTTGTGGATGAGGCCCAGTTGACAAAAGACCTTCATTACATCCAGCAAGCCGTTCGTGAAGGCGCTCGTTTGGCTTTTGGGGGGCAGACACTTCAACGAAAAACTCCGGGATTTTTTCTGGCCCCTACACTTTTTGTAGAAACGACGAATGAAATGATGATCAATCGGGAAGAGGTTTTTGGGCCTGTGGCAGGTGTTATCCGGGTGAAAGACTATGAAGAAGCCTTATATGTGGCCAATGACACCCCATTTGGCCTTTCCACTGGAATTTGTACCACCTCGTTGAAACATGCCTATCACTTTAAGCACCATGCAAAGGCTGGAATGGTGATGGTTAACCTTCCTACCGCTGGGGTGGATTATCATGTGCCCTTTGGCGGGACAAAAGCGTCCAGTTATGGCGCACGTGAACAAGGGAGTCATGCGAAAGAATTTTACACAACGGTTAAGACAACCTACATTTTTGCTGGATAATCATGACTTTTGGCATTACAGGAAATACCAATAAACAACTGCTGTGGGATCCGGTGATGCGGGCTGTAGATTGGTTTGAACAATCGCGCTTGGCCTTTAAACTGTATGAGCCGTTGGCAAAAGGATTGGTAGAGCGTGGTAGAATATCGGCTTTATTGGCGGAACAGGTAGCGACAATGTCCCTACACGAGACCGATATGGTGTTGTCGTTTGGGGGGGATGGAACCATTATCAATACTGCACGCCTGATTGCACCCCACGGTACGCCCGTTTTGGGGGTAAATATTGGACGATTGGGTTTTCTGGCGGATATGGAGGTCTCGCACATTGAACTTGCCCTCGAAAAAATCCGACTGGGGCAATATAAAGTTATGCCACGGATGGCGTTAGAACTGCTCTTGCCCCAAGATACTACGCCCCGGTGGGCACTTAATGAGTTTGTTATCAACAAAGGTCCGGATGCGTCTCTGATCAACATCAATGCCCATATTAATGGGGTGCATTTGTGTAATTATTGGGCAGATGGCCTTATCGTTGCAACGCCTACGGGATCAACCGCCTACTCACTTTCGGCGGGCGGGGCCATTATGGTACCTGGAAGTGCTTGTTTTTCCCTAACGCCCCTCGCGGCCCACACCCTCACGATGCGGCCATTGGTCGTACCCCATACGGCGGTCTTGGAACTTAATATACCGGAGAGTGATTGTCCATATATGTTAGTGGTAGATGGGGAGGTGGAACATTTAGGCGCCTCCTCTAACCGATTGATTTTACATGAGGCCAAGCATACGTTTAATCTGGTGATTTTAGAGGGCCATGATTATTTCGCAACATTGCGGGGGAAATTGGGATGGGGCGTACACGTTCGGGCTTAAACAAGTTTCAAATGAACGTGAAGATGTAAAATGGATTGACACTGTTTGGAATTGTTCTTATATTGCTGTTCCTAAGCAAAAATGGTCGAGTAGCTCAGTTGGTAGAGCAAAGGACTGAAAATCCTTGTGTCGGCGGTTCAAGTCCGTCCTCGACCACCCTAAAAGCCTTGTTTCTTTTCCAGAAGCAAGGCTTTTTTATAACAGATGCTGAAGCGAGAAACTACTTACCGCGCTGTTACCCATCTGTCAGCCTAAGGAATGCAGCCGCCCGTAATAGCCCTATAGCCGTTTTTGCATCGGTAATTTCCCCATGATAGGCCATATGCACAGCCTTGGTCAAGGGGATTTGAAAAGGGGCCAAAAACTCACCAGCAATGGGGGCAATGGTTGAAGGACGGAGGCTGCGGGCCAAAAAAAGGTGGATAATCTCGTTTGAATAACCGATACCAGGAAAACACGCACCTAGAGAATCCCATTGTAGTGCATCATGCCCGGTTTCTTCTGCCAATTCTCGTTTGGCGGCATCCAAAGGCGATTCGCCGGGTATGTCCAATTTTCCGGCAGGGAGTTCAATAAATATCTGTTGAGGCGGGTAACGAAATTGCCGGATAAGCAGCGTTGTTCCATCGTCAAAAAGGGGGACCACGGCTGCTGCGCCGGGATGATTTATCCACTCGCGGATGCTCTCGCTGCCGTCGGAGAGGGCGACGGTATCGCGATAAACATGCAATAATTTGCCTTCTACCAAAACCTCGCGATGTAAAAAAGTTTCTCGTAGTTGATCCATTAGCTTTCTCCTTGTAGAACAACGTTTTCCGCACCAAAAATACGTTCCATGGTGCGTAATACTTCCGGTGATGGGTCTATAACACACAAACGGCTTTTAAGCCGAATGGCCCTCCCAGAAACAGGGTTGAGCAGGTCGAAGTAGAGTCGTGTCCCTCCTTTATTTTGGTCGCAAACTTCTTTTAGTTTTTGCATGTGTTCGGCGGGCACGGCTTCTGGGTTCAGTCGCAACAAGATAGACTTGATGAAGCGTTCTTGGGCTTGCCACATGGGCACAAGGTCTTTGGCAATCAGCGAGACCCCACGTTCCCTTTTTTCTAATTTCGCCGTTGCCATCACTAGTTCGTCGGGCAGCAAATGTGGGCCAATACGCTCGAACTGATTGGAGAAGATGGTGATTTCCCCAGCGCCTTCAAAATCTTCTAAGGTGATAAAAGCAAATGGCTTACCATTTTTTGCATATCGTTTTTGTACCTCGGTAATAATGCCACAAAAGCGGTATTCGCGGTCCGGCTCTAACTTTTCTAAGTCCTTGAACGACGCGGTCGAAAAGGCTCGAACAAGCGGGCCGTATTCATCCAACGGATGTCCAGAGACATAAAGCCCAATCAGTTCACGTTCGTTCCGCAGCGTTTCACCACGAGACCAAGGTTCCATAAAAGGCATTTGCGGGGTAAGCTCAATAGCCGTGTCACTGAATTCCCCGAAAAGCGAATTTTGCCCGGCGGCGCGGTTTAGTTGGGCCTGATGTGCAAACCGAATGGCGTCGTCGAGCGCTGCAATGAATTGTTTACGGTGACCCTCGAACGCATCTAATGCTCCAGAAGCGGCCAAGCCTTCTAAGGTCTTCTTGTTCACCTGCCTCAAATCCACCCGTTTCACCAAATCGTGGAGCGAAGTAAATGGTCCGTTTTGGTTTCGTTCATTACAAATGATTTCTATGGCCCCCGTTCCAACCCCCTTGATGGCTGCCATGCCGAATCGGATGGCCTCGCCTTCCACACTAAATGCGGCTTGGCTGTGGTTGATATTAGGCGGCAAGACCTTAAGTCCGAGATGTCGGGCTTCTTCCAAAACAATGGCCAATTTTTTGGTGTCTCCCATTTCCGAGGTCATCGCTGCGGCCAAGAAAGCATAGGGATAATTGGCTTTTAAATAAGCTGTTTGATAGGCCACCACAGAATAGGCCGCACTATGAGACTTATTAAACCCGTATCCGGCAAACTTTTCCATCATGTCAAAGACTTGGTTGGCCGTCGTCTCGTCCACCTGATTGCCTTGTGCACCTTTTAGAAACGTAATCCGCTGGGCATCCATCTCCTCTTTTTTCTTTTTCCCCATCGCACGGCGAAGAAGATCGGCACCACCGAGGGTATAAGAACCCATAACCTGCGCCATTTGCATGACCTGTTCTTGGTAAATCGGAATGCCAAAGGTGGGCTTAAGCACTTCCTCCAGCATCGGATGCGGATATTCTATGGGTTCACGGCCATGTTTTCGGGCGATGTAATTGGGGATCAGATCCATCGGGCCTGGCCGATAAAGGGCGTTCATGGCGATTAGGTCGTTGAGGTCGGTGGGTTTAAGGAGTTTCATATACTCACGCATGCCCGAACTTTCAAACTGGAAAATGGCTACTGTTTCGCCCCGCTGAAACATTTCAAAGGTCTTGAGATCGTCGAGTGGAATCTTGTCTAAATCTACCTCTTTCCCATAATTTTCCTTAATGAGTTGAAGGGCGTCGTTCAAGATGGTAAGGGTTTTGAGGCCCAAAAAGTCCATTTTCAAAAGCCCAAAATCTTCAACATATTTCCCTTCATATTGCGTGGTAACAATGTCTTCTTCGCCCGATTTACCCTTTGCCAAGGCCACAGGTACAAACTCCCCCACGTTTCCTGGTGCAATAATAACCCCAGCCGCATGGATTCCGGTGTGGCGGGCTGATCCCTCCAAAACCGTCGAGAATTCCATCAATTTCCGAATATTGGCGTCACCCGATTGGAAGAGGGACGAAAATTCTGGTACTTTTTCCCGTGCGGTATGCAGGTTTTCCTTTGGACCTTCCGGAACCAGTTTCGCAATCCGGTCGGCTTCCGAAAGCGGTATATTCATGACACGTGCCACATCACGGATGACAGATCGGGCACCCATCGTACCAAAGGTGATGATCTGGCACACGCTTTCACGGCCATATTTTTGCACCACATAGTCAATCACCTTCCCTCGTCCTCGGTCATCGAAGTCAATATCTATATCGGGCATGGAAACCCGTTCTGGATTCAGGAAACGCTCGAAGAGTAGATTGTATGCCAGCGGGTCTATATTGGTGATGCCCAAACAATAGGCAATAGCCGAGCCTGCCGCCGAACCACGTCCTGGCCCCACACTTACCCCCAATTTGCGGGCTGCCGTAGTAAAATCTTGAACAATTAGAAAGTAGCCCGCAAAACCCATTTGCTTGATAATCGAAAGTTCAAAAGTAAGCCGTTCTCGAATCTCTTCGGTCATTCGGGGATAGCGGGTTTGGGCACGCTCAAAAACCAGGTCATGTAAATAGCGATCCATATCGCCAGCATATTCTGGCGGCATGGGATAGTTGGGCATCAGGAGTTTCCCCATCGGAATGGTGAGGTCGCATTTATCCGCAATTTCGCGGGTATTGTCTAAGGAGGCATCTCGGATTTTTGCGGTCAGGCTGGGAAAAGCAGCCTGCATTTCTTCGGTGGTTTTGAAAAAGAATTGATCATTCTCGAAACGCATCCGCTTGGGATCGTTCAGGTCTTTTCCTGTTTGCAGGCAGAGCAAAACATCCTGCGCCTCCGAGTCCCCTTGTTTTACATAATGAACGTCATTTGTGGCAATGGTCTTCACCTTGTATTCGGTGGCCCATCGCAACAAGACCTCGTTACATCGCTTTTGCTCCGGAATACCATGATCTTGTAGTTCAATATAGTAATCCTCTCCAAAAATATCTAAATATTCTTTAAAGATCAGGCGTGCGGCTTCTTCGCCCTTTTTTAAAATCGCTTGTAGTACCTCACCTTGTAAACAACAAGTTGTGGCGATGAGTCCGGTACTGTGTTTTTTTAAGGTTTCCCGGTCTATGCGTGGTTTATAATAATAGCCCTCGGTATAGGATAAAGAAGATAATTTGATAAGATTTTTATATCCTTCTTCTGATTTTGCCAATAGTACTTGATGAAACCTGGTGCGATCTGTTTTATCCTTCATCCCAGAAGGTGCGATATAAAACTCACACCCTATAATAGGTTTTATCCCTTGTTGTTTGGCCGTTTTGTAAAATTCTGGAACCCCAAATAAGTTGCCATGATCAGTGATGGCGACCGCAGGCATTCCTAACTCTTTGGCTTTGCCAATCAGATTTTTGATCCGGGCAGCTCCATCGAGCAGGGAGTATTGGGTATGACAATGCAGGTGGCAAAATTCGGGCATAAGGTCTTGCAAAGAGAGAAATAGAATTCCCGAATTTCGGGATTTATCCCCAAGGGTGCAAGTGAAATGCCATAACGTCCGTAAAAATAACGTGTCTGGTGTTTTGAAATTGATTGATAAAGGTAGTAAAAATATATAAAAAGCGATTTCCACTTGACACATCCCTATGGTAGCATTTAACTTACAACAAACGTCCCCACCATTTTTCCGCTACAATCCTACATCATCTTAAGACTGAGGTAAACCAATGAGTAAATTTGAGGAATTAAAAGACATGGTAGATGCCCTTGAAAAAGACTTCAACGCATTCTACGAAAAAGGCAATAAAGCCGCAGGTACACGCATCCGCAAAGCCATGCAAGATCTCAAAGACAAAGCGCAGGAAATTCGTACCGAAATTCAAAACATTAAGAACTCTGGCGAGTAAGTACTTTTTGGTACTACTTATGCCTTAATTTTCTGGTCGGACCCCAAACAGGCTCCGGCCATTTTTTATTTCATTCAGCCATAACGAACCAATGAAAAAACAACTATTCATCATATGTCTTGTGATGCTTGCCCCTCCAGTGCTCTGGGCGCAAGAAGCACCTAAAACAGATGCTAAAACCGAAACCTGGAAAAAAGATATGGGTACGGCTCTCTCCATTACCCAATCTGGATACAATAATTGGCAGGCAGGTGGGGTCAATACCTTGTCTGCGACAGCAAGTCTGGCTGGTAAATTTGACCATATCAAAGGAAAAGTAAATCGTTCCCACACGTTTAATCTTACATATGGTCAATTTAAACAAGGTGATCTCTCATTACGAAAGGCTACTGATGTGATTGCTTACCTGTTTAAACTGGACTGGGAAACAGGAAAAAAATTTAAACCAACTGCCGTACTGGACTTTAAAACCCAATTTGCGCCTACCTATAAATATGATGATGCGAAGGGGACTAAAACCTTGGTATCGGACCTGTTTGCACCCGCCGACATTATCGAATCTATCGGTTATTCCTACGATCCCAGTCCGGTTTTCTCGCAATCGGTGGGGATTGGTTTTAAGCAGCGTGTTGTTCGCGACGAGGGCTTGAGAACCGCTTGGGGTTTGAAAGCCGACGAAAACATTCGGTCGGAGGCAGGGCTTAACTTTTTGACGAAGTTCAATAAAAACTTGGCGACCAATGTTAATTATAAAAGCCAACTCAGTCTGTTCATGAGTTTTCGTCAGCCGTCTAAGCCCGAAGCAGAATGGGCGCCATTGACGCGGTGGGATAACTTAATTGCCATGAAAGTTAACAAATTGATCAGTGTCAATTTTGAGGCAAATTTGGTTCATGATACCAATGTGAACAAAAAGGTGCAGTTTCGCGAGGTGTTAGCGGTTGGCTTTTCATATAAATTTTATTGATTGAACAACTTCGATTCATCAAAAAAAGCCCTGTGCATAATTGTACAGGGCTTTTTCGTTCAGAAGCGGGTTTTTAAATAAATGGGTAGCATAGCCCGCCAAGTCGGCCAATCATGCCGCATGTCGGGGCCCCATATTTCCAACTCGTGTTCAATGTCTTTTGCGTGGAGGGTATCAGATAGGCGCTTGGAGGCTGCAGGATGCTCATAATCGCCAGACCCAGTGACAATGTGAATGTGATGACTCTTTCGGATCTGGTCCAAAATGCCTTCATCGGTCAGATTAGGTAAATAATGAGCCGGAGAATTGAAATACACATCATCATCAAAATACCCGCTGGTATAACTTGTCAGGTCATAGTCACCACTCATCGCAATCACGCCATTAATCAAGTCTGGGCGTTTAAAAAAAAGGTTGGCAGAATGCAACGCGCCAAAAGAAGCGCCACACGTAATGATCGGCGTGTCTTGACTTGTTCGGTGGCGAATATATGGGATCACCTCGTTAAAAACGTATTCATTAAATTGTTGGTGTCGAATGGCCTTATGGCGGGGGTGCATATTGCGGTTTAACCAACTTTCAGAATTGATGCTATTGATGGAATAGACCTTCACTTTACCTGCATTAATCTGCTCCTGAATGGCACGGATGAGTAAGAAGCGTTCGTATTCCAAGTAGTCGGCGGCGGCGGTAGGCAAAAGCAAAAGGGCAATACCATAGTGTCCATATTCGGCAATTTCCATGTGCTTATTTAATGCTGGGCTGTGCCAACCATCCAAAAAACGGTTCATTTGCAAAAGGAGTTTAGTGGATAAATCATTTTAAATAAGGTACGAAATCGCTTCGGTTTCCCTGCTATGGGATCGTTGCATTTGGCGTCAAATTCCCGTATCATTCAGAAAAAAAGTATGTATCAACTTCCCCGTATTCCCTCAGTAGATCAAATTGCAGCAGAATCCCGCGCTGCTTCATTTAAAACGCGGAGCATTAAGAACGAATCGAAAGAAGCCGCACTCCGAATGGCGCTTTCAATGTGCGACCTTACTACCTTGGAGGGTATGGATACGGCGGGTAAAGTTCGTATGATGTGTCGGAAGGCGATTCAGCCCTTGGTTGGGCACGACTTGCCTCATACCGCCGCAGTTTGTGTGTACCCGACGATGGTTTCCATCGCAAAAGAAGCGGTGGGAGACAGTGGCGTATTGGTTGCTGCCGTAGCCACAGCGTTTCCCAGTGGCCAGTCTTTTTTAAATATCAGAACGCAAGAAGTGCGACAAACCGTTTCTGCTGGAGCAGATGAGATAGACATGGTGATCTCGCGTGGGGCCTTGCTTGCGGGAGAATACGCCTATGTCTTCGACGAAGTGGCTGCATTTAAAGAAGCGTGTGGGCCGGCACACCTAAAGGTTATTCTGGAAACGGGTGAACTACAAACCTTGGATCTGGTACGGAAAGCCTCACAAATTGCAATTGATGCCGGAGCGGATTTTATTAAAACCTCTACGGGTAAAGTACAACCTGCTGCCACCATGCCTGTAACACTGGTGATGTTGGAGACCATCCGAGATCATTTCCTCAAAACTGGCAGCATGATTGGGATGAAGCCTGCTGGTGGTATTCGTACCGCCAAGGAAGCATGGCATTACTTGGTAATGGTGAAAGAAACCCTCGGAGATGCTTGGTTAAGCCCCAATTGGTTCCGTTTCGGTGCCTCTTCGTTGGTAAATGATGTGTTGATGCAATATCAAAAACTCAAATCTGGTTCGTATCAGTCTATGGATTATTTTAGCATAGACTAAGACTTTATTGCTTCGATTTCAATATTGTAAAGTATATATGCCCCATTATGTTGGCATAAAACTTTTTGTCCTGCCGTGAATAGCGCCTACTCCAATACAAAAAATGCAGCCCCATGAGCTGGTAGGGTGGTGAGCATTTCTTGGTTTTGTAGATTAATTATAGTACCCGTTAGGAGTTCTTGTGCCCGTATCAGGCGATGTACGCTTGGCAAGGAGAGCCGAACTTCTTGGGCGTGATCCTGCTTGTTTAGGACAACCAAGACCCGTTGGTTATAATCGGAACGGAGAAAAGCAAAAAGACCCTGTTCGGCTTTGATGGGAAGGAAATCGCCATAACGCAGGGCTGGTAATTGGCGGCGAAGGTTAGAGATTTGTTGGATTTCCTTAAGTAGCTGTGCTTCGGATGCATTCAGTTGGGGGGCAAAACGCATCATGCGACGGTTATCAGGGTCACTGGAGCCACTTATTCCAATTTCGTCCCCATAATATATCGTGGGAAGTCCCGGAATTGCCATCATGTAGGCCATATAAAGCGCAACCTTGCGAAAACTTTCTGCATGATCGGCCTGGGGTTGATCAAACCAAGCACGTCGTCCGGCATCGTCGGCATCTAATTTCAGGTCTCCATCCGCATAAGCCATATATCGTACTTGGTCGTGGCTATCCATAAGATTACCCATGAGGTGATTGGAGCCATACATGGCTTGGGTGGCTTCCAATTCTGCCGCGAGTAGGCTAAATTCTGCACTTGGGGTCAAGAAAATAGAACGGGCCCGATAAAAAAGGTTAAAGTTGAACTGGGCATCCAATTGACCACGGTTAACATAGGACTTGATGAGGTCGTAACTTCCAAATGTTTCGCCGATCTGGAACAGCCGCTTTCCAGAAACAATTTCATAAGCCCGGATTTTACGGGTAAGTGCCCGCCAAAATTCGTTTGGAACATGTTTCACTGCGTCCTGACGGAACCCATCCACACCCGATTCTCGGATCCAGAACATGGCATTTTCGGCAACGGCTTCGATGGCTTCAGGGCTGTTGAGGTAATTGAATGTGGGTAAAAATGTGTCGAACCATGTGGTGAGGCGTTGTTCGTCCCAAAGTTCAATGTTTTTACGTCCATCAGGAAGATATAAATGGCCAAACCATGTCGGATTTTGTTTGACCCAAGGGTGATTTTGGTGGACGTGGTGGGCCACAAAGTCCAAAATAACTTTCATTCCTTTTGCGTGTGCTTTTTGCACAACCGTCCGGAGAAGAGATAACGTACCAAACCGATCTTCCACTTTTTCTAAATTGGTCGGCCAGTATCCATGATAAGCCGTGAACTTAGAGCCACTAATCGCCGACTTACCCCAAGTACCTTCTGCATTGTCCACAACGGGCGAAAGCCATAATACATTGACGCCAAGTTGGTCAAAATAACCCGACTCTAATTTTTGGAGGACACCTTTCAGATCGCCTCCCATATAATTAACCTCTGGATGCAACGAGTCGCCAATGACAGGGCGGTTGTTGCCGGGGTCTCCGTCCTTAAAACGGTCTATCATTAGGGAATAGAGGGTCGCATCTTGCCAAATAAATGGGCTTTCGTTGTTTCGGGGCTTTCCGAAGTGTAGAAACACCTCTTTAACGGGCGTACTGAGGCCATCTTGGGTTATGGCGATTCGCAATAATTGATTCGTCTCGATGTCATCATTGGGAATTTGAAGGATGACCGTATGATCGTTGATGCTGATTTGTGTGGCGGATAACTGGCGATTGTCTAAAAGTGCCACCACATGTTGTTTCTGAAGCGGGATGGGATCGCCTGCACGTTCATAGAGGAAGCTAAATTGGGAGCCAGTGGCGGTCTTTCGCCATGTGCCAAAATGAAGAAACGTTTTGGTGTTGTGACGTGGTTGTACGCGAAGAACAGAATTGAATCCGCCAAATCCATTGGGGGCCTTTTCTGGGTTTTCCGGATCCAGTACCTCTTCTCCATCCACAAAAAACTTATATTCGTAGCTACCGGGGTCTAAGGAGACGGTACAAGAAAACGTGCCATCCCCTTCTGGATCAGTCAGGGGGAGGGTGTCTCGATTCCAGCCATTGAACGAGCCGAATAAAGTAATTTTCTGAGGCTTATTCACAGGCTTAAAATAAAACGTTCGCTGAGGCTTGATCGTAACACGCACAGGCAAGTCGTAGCGATAACTGCCTTCGCGGAAAGAAATTGTTCGGAAGCCTTCAGCCTCTTCGGTTGCGGAAAAGGTTACCCGTTGGCGGTTGTCAACCGTTACTCGGATACCCTTAGGCGGGGAGAACGTAGGTTTGTAACGGGTCAGATAGTATAAATCCGAAATGGGAAGGGTAACAGATTCGCCTGCCGTGAGGTTGAGTACATCAAAAGGGTCACGGATTTGGGCAAATGCAGATGTGATGCAGGCGAAGAAGACCAGCACAACATGGATGGATTTCAGTCGCATGAGAATGTGAAAAAAGGGTGGTTAACGGGTTGAATTAGTTGGCCGTTAATCGGTCATAGGTATTCGATCGTCCGGAATCAACCTTGAGTAAGATACTGTATGCTCGACTCGAAAAGGGGGAATTTTCAAAGATCGAAACCAATTCTTGCGACTTCATCGCAAAGAACAACTCGAAAGTATGCTTTCGGGTACTCTCTTGACTGAGTTGTTCTAATTGGCTGAGGGTTTCCAATACCCGTTGGCGAGACGAATTGGGGTTTTGAAGGAAATGGTCTAAACCATGATGGTGGTAATCGAACGATGCCTGACGTAAGGGCTTCATGCGGGGATCCAGTAATTCCTGAATCAGCACACCCCGTGTACGTTCAGTGCCTCCATATTGCCATCCGGATCCACCCTGCGTTTGGGCGAGTTCGACAATTCGGCGGGCTTTTTCAAAAAAGGGCGTCCCCCCTTGTTCTGAAAACGAGTCATAATCAAAACCGAGAATCAAAAAAGCATAATAATCTATGACGGAGGCCAAAGGGTCAAAACGGTTTGGGTCGAAAACAATGGCTTGATTGGGCACATAAGAAAACGCCCAAGCATTGTCCACCAATTTAAGGGAAGTGGTTTCGGTGGACGATTGATAAACGGGCCTGCTTGCCGTTACATCTAAGGTAACTTCAAATCTATCAATACCTTGTGCTTTGGTAAAAGTAAGTCCGAAGGAACAAGAGATACGCTCATCTTTCTCGAAGCGGTCTTCGGTCCACACCCGGTCATTGATGTATTGTTCCAATGTGGACTGTATATCGCGCAGAAAGGTGAAATCATTTCCTTGAAGTAGGTTATAATTAACCGAGACGCTACAACGAAGTTCTTGCGCCTGTAATGCGGTTATTGGCAACAGAAAGAGAGTTGCCGTAAAAAAAAAGATGGAATTTTTTAGCAGACAGATTTTTTGGTACATTGTGTCGGGCCCTTAATGGTCGTAGAGATCATGAATTTGTGTGAATGGTAGCCCAAACTTCATAAATTAGGGAAGTATCTTTAAGGTATAGAAGGAGGCCAATATGAAATCCAAAACTTTGTGTGAAACCTTTTTTCAAACGCCTGCACTGTGGCTGTTGTTCCTCTTACCCGCAGTTTTGCCTGCCCAACCCTTGACCGCTCCCGTTCGTAGCCTTGGTGTAGGGGGGGCTGGGGTGGCATTGGTAGGCGAAACTTCCGGCCTATTGAATCCTGCCGCTTTGGGTGAGTCTGCCCTAAGGCAGGTCTCTTTTTCTGCGGCACAGGGCTTTGGTATGGCAGAACTTCGTCATGGGCTTTTAACCGTCAGTCTTCCAATGAATGCCTTGTCTCTGGGGCTAAATGTCGGGTCGTTTGGGTTCGAGGCATTTCGGGAAACCCAATTTCGGCTACATGCTGCACGCGGTTTTGGATTTGGCTCTAAACGAAAATTTTACCTTGGTGCAACGGCTCAGTACCACATGCTCAACATCTCCAATTATGGCAATGGCAGCGCGTTTTCCGTCGGAATTGGTGGATTGACTGCCTTAACCGATCGTACAATGATAGGTTTTAGAATATCTAACCTAAACAAAGCGACATATACCAATGGGGAGGAGTTGCCCCGTAACTTGGCCGTAGGTCTGGCATATAAACCCCTGCCGGATGTCCGTTTTTTATTAGATGCTGAAAAAGATGTCCGTTTTCCCGTTTCGGTGCGTGGTGGCTTTGAATACAGTCCGGTTAAATCACTCACCTTACGTTCTGGGTTTTCTACGGCGCCTGTGCGATATGCGGCTGGTGTTGGGTTCAAGGCTGGGCGTTTGGGAGCGGATGCTGCTTTTGAACGACATGAAACATTAGGTTGGACCCCTTCTGTTGCTTTTTCGGTGGGGTTCTGATTTGTCTGGATGCTTAACCTTCGTAAATATGTGGATCATCAATGTCATACTTTCGCCCCCTTTTAGGAAAATGACCTTATTAGGGATGGTTTGCTTTACGTTTACGGCACAAAGCTGGGCCCAAGACCGAGATACCACCCAGGTGGATCCCGATGTAGAATCGGTACTGGAAGATGCAAACGATGCAGAAGGCATTCAGGAAGGTTTGCTGGAAATCCTAACGGAACTACAGGAAAACCCGCTAGAAATCAATTCCGCGTCTGCTGCAGATTTTGCCCAGATTCCGTATTTGGGTGCTGTACTTGCACAAGCGATTGTTTCGTATCGAGATGTTAATGGTCCGTTTAGTTCCATTCCTGAATTGCGGAATGTGCCCGGGCTAAGTGCGGAGATTTTGTTAAACATCAGGCCCTACATCACCATTGGTGAAGTCTTGGAAACCCGACGGAAAACGCCGCCCAAATACCCACTGGTCCCCTCTTTCCAAACCATAACCCAAGGAATGCGGTATGATATTATTCAACGTGCTAGCCGCCGTTTAGATCTTGGGCCGGGGTATGACCCCGAAAAAACCGGAACCCGCTATCTGGGAAGTCCGTATCGAATGGTCACCCGGTTTAAAGCCACATATCGCCGGAATGTGAGCATTGCCCTTACGGCCGACAAAGACCCTGGAGAAGCGTTTCAATGGGATCCGAATCAGAAAATATTGGGGTATGACTTCTTGGCAGGCCACGTGGCCATTCGCAATATGGGCCGGATTC
Organism: Bacteroidetes Order II. bacterium; assembly: GCA_016788705.1. Lineage (NCBI taxonomy): Bacteria > Pseudomonadati > Bacteroidota > unclassified Bacteroidota Order II. > Bacteroidota Order II. bacterium. Next base: position 300,058 of record JAEUSQ010000039.1, on the reverse strand, counting down.
GTTCGTTGGTGATTGGAGATTTTGTGACTGCTTTTGGGCAAGGGGTAGCGCAATGGCG